>CAUZJQ010000001.1:0-52236 GCA_963580095.1 Lentisphaeria bacterium
GAGCGCTTCAGCCATCAAAGCTTCGCCACGCTTCGTGATACTTTCGCCCATATATTGCGCTAGAGCCCCATCCATTGTCAGCAAGTGGGTCGACAACAGCAAATAGTCTCCGCGCCCGATGGTCGCCGGCAAAGTTTTCAGAAAATCCGTCTTGGACACCGGGATGCCCAGGCACTCGAATGCCTCGAACAGCATGATGTAATCCGATATCGCTGGAAACTCATGGCCGATGCGCTGCACTTCACGGTACATCGTGCGCCCCCCGGCTTTTTCCAAAGTGAGAAACCCCTGCCACGCACCGATCTTTCCAACGTAATCCTCTTCGCCGGCAACAAAAATAAACGCCTGCGCCTTGACCCGTCGAAGTGCGTCGTAGCGAACGGACAACCCGTGGACCGGCCCGGGGCAAACGATTAGACTTCCGGCGACCTGTATTTTTTTCTGCAGTCCCGAACTGCAGAGAAAGTCCGCGCCGGAAGAGAACCCGCTCAGATAAATACGATCAGGATCGACCGGAAACTTTTCCAGTACCGCGGCCAGGACATGTCGCGCATACGCACCGTCATTGAGTGGCCCCTCAATCCTCCCCCACGAACGCGTGCGGCCGTTGATGCCGACAACGATGTAAGGTGCCTGCTCGACAAAGTGCGACCACAAACTGATCCGTGTCAGGTTGGCGCCTTTGCTGCCCGGTGAACTGGCGCCGTGGAAATCGAGAATCATCGGCCACCTTCGGCTGTCATCGAAATCCGGCGGAAGCGACACCTCATATGACGCTTCTACCCCGTCGATATCGAACTCCGGCACCCGGTACTCGACCGCCCCTGCAGTCATTGCAAGGCCACCGACCAGCATCATGGCAATAATGCTTCGCATAAATGAATTTAACTCATTATAGGGAGGGGTACACTGTCCTGAAACAAACTCTTTAATTCAACTCGCAGTCCAGCATAGCACCGACTTAAGCGTTCATCCTCCGGGTCACCCCGCACGAAAGCCAGTTCCCGGGTGCCACAACTGTCCCGTTCCACCGTTGGCATTCTGGCGCTGCTCACCATCACGATCCACGGTCAATTTATTTATACGAAACCTTCCCCGACCGCACCAGTCCGCTCGCAGGCACACGAGCACAGCGAAGGACGCATGGACAGATGTAGACAGGCTATGGCTTGTCGCCGGCATGGCGAGCCGGATTGGACAAAAAGTCGCATGGCCAAGAGCACACGACCTGAGCCATTCACAACAGTGACGGCGGCTCAATCTGCCAATGTAAGAAGATCTCTGACGCAACAAGGGCCCAAGGACTTCATCAGAATCGCCCCGGCGGTTCACACAATGCCTGCGAAGTGGATAAACGCAGAATAGCGATCAGCGTTCCGGCATATCCCATCGCGGCACGACTTCCGGGTTGACGTAGGACACAGGCCACTTGTGCTGTGACAGATCAATCGCCGTCTGCAGAGCCAGCCGGCAAAATTCGTTCAACAAGTCGGCATGGCTGCCGGCATTGTGCGGGGTGATGACAATGTTCGGCAGACCCACCAGCGGATCATCCGCAGCCGCAGGCTCTTTCTCCAGCACATCAACGGCAGCGCCGGCAATCGTCCCGGCCTGCAATGCCTTTGCCAGGGCGAGGGAATCCACGATCGGCCCTCGTGAGGTATTGATGAGGATACTGGTAGGCTTCATCCTCTCAAGCTCAGTCTCGCCGATCAGGTGATATGTCTTCTCGAGCAGTGGTACGTGCAAGGAAACGACATCCGACTGAACAAGCAGTTCCTCGAACGAAACAGAACGAACATCAAGCTCCGCCATCACTGCCGGTTCGACCACCGGATCGTACGCCAAAAGCTCGGCACCGAATGGCTGCAACCGGGCGGCAACACCACGTGGGATATGACCGAAGCCCACCAGCCCGATTGTGCTGCCATGCACCAGTGTCGGCATCGGGACGCCGAGATCCCAACCGCCGGCACGGATTTCACGATCACCCCTGCCAATCTGACGGGTCATCGCAAGGATCAGGCCGACGGTGTGTTCGGACACGCCCAGCGCCGGTCCGGCCGGCGTGTTGGCAACGATGATGCCCATCTCCGTTGCTTCGGCGACGGGAATGTTGTCGGTGCCGCTACCGGCGCGAATGATCGCACCACAACGCTTGAGTTGCGGCATGACCTCGGCCGTGATCATCTCAACGCCGCCCATGTCCCAGACGATGTCGGCGTCGGCTGCCACGTCCGCAACCTCCTGCGGAGTCTTGGGCTGACAGTCCACAAACTCGAAGCCGGCTTCCGCCGCTGCGACCGGGACCCAATCGATCAGGGATTGATCGTCCTTTCTGAGAAAAGCGATTTTCATAATCTCTCCGTAAAGTGACAAAGCTCGGATTGTCCATGGAACATCACCGCCGAACGTCTACAACGCAAGTTCCAAAAGTATCTGCAACATCAAGAACTTGCCCCCTCCGCGTCGTTCTTTACCCACAAATGCCGGGTGGAGATCGTCATGTTGTGGACTTATAATACGGGGAGTTAACGATGGCGGGTGTAAGCGTTCAACCTGCGCGACAGCGGCATCAACACGATCATCCGCAACCGCCAGGACGAATACCGCGAGCTCGCAGTAGCCAAAGACTGGGAGCCCGTCCAGATTCCTGAGGCCGCGACTCAAACACTCGTAGCGAAGCGCGATTTCATCGAAAAAAAATGATCCAGGCCGACCGACGCAAGAAAAGGGAGTCACCATATGAAGCGCGATTTCATCGATTGCCACTTTCACCTCTGGGATCTGAAGGAGCCGGGTCTGCACTATTGCTGGCTGATGCCCGATGGCGAGGATCCGCAACTCGGCGATCGACTGGAGGAACTCAAGGGTACCACCTATCTGATCGACGACTACATCGCCGAAACCCGGCAGGCCAACGTAACCAGCGCAGTGCATCTCCAGGCCGCCATCGGCTCGGAAGACCCGGTCAAAGAAACTGCCTGGATCCAGGCCGCCGTTGATCGCACCGGGTTTCCGCTGGCAATAGTCGGATATACGGACCTCAAGAATCCGGATGCCGGCAAGGAACTCGAACGGCATTGCCACTACGCCAATACCCGCGGCATCCGCGATTTCTCGGAAGGCGCTTACCTCGTCGATTCCGACTTTCATCGCGGCTACGCGATGCTGGCAGACTTCGATCTGGTTGCCAGCTTGTCGATCGACTGGGAAGCGATGCCGCAGGCACGCGATCTGGCACAGAAGTTTCCGCACATCCCCCTCGTCCTCGATCACTCCGGCGAACCCTCGGCGCGCGACGACGAATACTTCGAGAACTGGCGAAACGGCATGCGTACCGTGGCGCAGGCGGAAAATGTCACCTGCAAGATCTCCGGTCTCGGCATGGCGGACAACGACTGGACCGTCGACAGCATCCGCCGATGGGTGCTGACCTGTATTGACGTCTTCGGCCCGCACCGCTGCATCTTCGGCAGCAACTGGCCGGTCGACAAGATGTACAGCACGTACGACGCCCTGATCAACGCCTACACCGAGCTCGTCGCCGACTTCACCGACAACGAGCAGGACGCCATGTTCTCGAAAAACGCCTCGACGCTCTACCGCATCTGAATCCGGAGTACTGAATGCCTGACCACGCCAGAATCGCCATCATCGGGACCGGCTGGTGGTCCTCGACCGCACACTTTCCAGCGCTTGCAGCACACCCGGCGGCGCAGATTACCGCAATCTGCGACACCCGTGAAGAGGTGCTGGCGATGGTGGCGGCAAAGTTCGGTATCGACAAGACCTATACGGATTACCGCGAGTTGCTGGCAAACGAAGAACTCGACGGCGCCGTGGTCGCCGTCTGGCACGCCGCGCACTATGACGTGACCCGCGCCTGCCTCGAGCATGACCTGCATGTCATGCTCGAGAAGCCAATGGTCCTGACCGCGAAACATGCCCGTGCCCTCGTCGACCTGGCAACATCGCGCAGTCGCGAGCTGATCATCGGCTATCCGATGCATTTCTCACCGCGCGTACTCGAGGCACAGGCCCTGATTCAATCCGGTGAACTCGGCAAGGTCCTGTACATCAACTGCTACTTCGCCTCCTCGACCATCCACATGCTGCGCGGCGACGACTCGGTCTATGGCAACGAACACAATTACCCGGTCATCGGTCCGGGCGACGTGTACAGCGACCCCGTGCGCTCCGGCGGTGGCCAGGGACACCTGCAAATCACGCACAGCGCCAGTGTCATGCATTTCATCACCGGACTGCGCCCGGTCCGCGTTCTGGCGTTGATGAACAATCTCGACGTGCGGGTCGACGTGATCGACGCGATCACCGCACAAATGGACAACGGCGCCCTCGCCAATATCGGCAGCACCGGCAACCTGCAGATTTCCGACGGCGGCCTGCTGACCCTGCACATCGACTGCGAACGCGGCCGACTCGAGATCGAATGCGTGGCAGGCGTCATGCATGTCCGGCATGCCGACGGAACAGACGAGCAGTTCGAACCACTGCCGGTGGAAGACATCCCGAACGGCGCCGATCAGCCGGAAGAGTCGTACCCACTACGGGCAACGGCAACGAATCTTGTCGACGTGATCATCGGTACACAGCCGAACGGATCACCAGCGGAATGCGGCTGGCATACCGTGGAACTGCTCGACGCAGCCTATCGCTCGGCGGCGCAGAACGGCCAGGCAGTCAACGTCGAATCTCTGTACGAATAAAATCAGGGACAACGGAGAAAAGCTGATGCAACGAATATCATTTGTTCTAAACGTCAAGGACGGGCAGCAGGACGAATACATCCGCCGTCATCAGGAGGTCTGGCCCGAGGTGCTCAACGACTTACAGCACGCCGGCATTCACAATATGAGTATCTTCATGCACGGTCTTCAGATGTTCCTCTATATGGAGGCAGACAACTACGCCGAAGCGATACGAATCCTTGGAGACAGCCCCGAGTCCCTGCGCTGGGAAGAATACATGGCACCAATCATGGAAGGTGAAGCCGAGGCCGCCTACGACCCGGAAAACGCCTATCCCGATGGTCTGCCTGAAGTTTTTCACTGGGAAACTTCACCGGAAAATTAGGAATTTTGGGGACGGACACTTTGAAGGCACATCACCATATCCTCCCCGCACTTACCTTCCGGGCGATATAACCGGTTGAATGATCGGATAACACAAAATAAAGCCGGGTCCTTATTCAAAGCTACTGAATGCCGCCCCGGCATTGGACCAGATCACGTCATCACCAGTCGCCAGTGGATGTTTTTTCGACGCAACCCAGTTCAGCGGCAAGACTTCACGTGAATCCAGAGACAACCCGTACAATCAGTCTGCCATGACTTCTACGACCGGCAGGTTCCCCAGCAATTTCGTCCAGCGCAGCAAGTAGTCGTAGCGCGCCTCCCCGGCGGGCCCGACAGAAAAAGTCAGGAAGGCGGAACGCTCTCCGAAAACCGACCCTTTCACAACTGTAACCGGCGGCAGCAGCGTCCTGCACACGTACGAAAAATTGAAGTGGAAATTTTCCGCGGCATGCTCACCGTAGTCCAACAGGTAATAGACTGCGTTCTCGTCCTGCGGCCCGACCTTGCCTTCCGGAGCACTGCTCCCGTACCAGTTGTTGACGATGGCAATCCCGTAACCCCCGTAGGGATGCACCAGCCCGACCCACGGGATGTCAGCTTTCATACGTTTGATCTGCCCGTAAATTTTCTTCGGATCCTCTGGGTCGAACAAACGGCCGAGCTGCGGCGTCCCGGTGTCGTCCGGCCAAATGCCATGCGTATGGGTTCCACGGCTGAACACCAGCTCATTGTGACGTACCGCACCGATGTCGGTATCGTTGGTAAACTCCATGCGCGACGTCTCGAGAATGAACGGCATGCCCGCAAACACGGTGTAGCTGACCTCTGCCAGCGTCTCGTTGGAATTTGGCATGACGCCCCGCCGTACTGACCGGTAAGCCAGCGGCCCCCGGCTTTCGTTGAAATCAGGCGTCAGTTCGGGCTTGCTCGTGTTCCAGTCGCTGACATGCCCCCAGGCTGCCGGCGGTATCCACACGTCAGGGTTCCAGTGGATCGGCTTGCGGTGATCCTGAACAAACCCCATCTCCTCACCCCTGCCGGATTGCTGTGGAACGTACGTCATGAACTGTCCACTCACCGCATCGAATGCGAACTCCGCAGCCCCGGCATCCACCCTCGTTCCAAACCGTTCGCCACGGTATTGCAACTCCGGCGCGCCCAGCGTCGCCTGCCTCGGCTTGGCAACCAAATCAAGATCAAATCGACGCATGCCGCAGCCGCTCAAGTCGGTAAAAAAACAAACATCCACCAGTCCGTCATTCACGTCGGCCACATCCGCCAGGCGTGCTACGTCCGGCTCAACCACAGCAAGCACTTGATGGGCGACCGGTTCCTGCCGGCCTTCCCGGCGCAGTACAAACACCGGATCATCAATGCCGGCCGGCAATTTGACGCGTGCAACAATCGGCCAGCTTCCCCGGTCAATATCGACCGAATCAGTGACCGCAATTGACCACGACGCAAGCGCCGAATCGTTCGCCTCCAGATGCCCGCACCCCACCACGTGGGCAAGCCCTAACGCCACGACAAAAATACAGATGTTCTTCATTTGACCTCGTCCGATCTTTCTTTACTGATGCTGGAACTCTGGCCGGCGCCTGGATACAACTCATTCGTGGCGTCTTCGCCATCATCCATCGCATCGCGACCATTCTGTTCGCAGCACGACTGTGGCCCAGGCCGTCGTCGCGTTCTTGATTTTTCTCAAGGATCGCCCTACCCTATCACCTACTCAGCGCATAATCACCCACATTCGACTGGCTGGCTCATACTATGAAAAATATTAAAAAACTGCGGCAACGTCTACAAAAGGGCACACCATGCTTCGGCACATTCCTGGCCGAAATGAATAGCAGCGGCGTTGTCGCAATGATGGCAAACTGCGGGTTCGACTTCTTCATGGTCGACCTGGAACATGGCGCTCTGGACCTCAGCGACGTCACCCGCGTGATCGACGTCGGCAAGTGCCGCGGCCTGACCCCGATGGTGCGAGTTCCGCTACGCAGCCCCGGCCTTTTCGCGGCCATACTCGACGGCGGCGCTGAAGGCATTATCGTGCCACAGATTCGCACCATGGACGAGGTCCAGGCCGCCGTGAAGCTGACGAAATACCCACCGCTCGGCGAACGCGGCGTCCACCTGTTGCTGCCACACACGAATTTCAACAAACCGCCCGACAAGGCAACGTACCTCAACGAGGCCAACCAGCACCTGGCAACACTGATCCAGATCGAAACAGTGGAGGCGGTAACCATAATCGACGAAATCGCCGCGACGCAGGGCGTCGACGGCTTGTACATCGGCCCCGATGACCTGGAAACCAGCATGCTCAACGCCGGCAACACCGATCCGGACTTCCTGATGAAGGTCGTCGCAGACGTCGGAGCCGCCTGTCGCCGGCATGAAAAGGTCGCCGCCATCCATATTCCGCAGCCCGACATGCTACCCCAGCTTATGGCGCATGGGTTCACGCTTTTCGGTTATGCCGCCGCCCTGCAAGTGTTCGCCCTGGGGGCGACGGCTGTACTCAACCAAATGCGCGAAAACCTACCATAAATTGGGACATGGAGTTTCTCGAATGGAATATCGCAAACTCGGTTCTAGTGGACTGGAAGTTTCCGTCCTCTCCTACGGCACCTGGCAGCTTGGTGACAAGACTTACTGGGGCGACAGCTCGTGGGAGGATGATGCGGCGTCTGTGCAAACTGCTCTCGACAGCGGTATAAATCTCTTCGATACCGCGGAGGGCTACGGCAACGGCGCATCGGAAGAAGCGCTCGGCAAAGCATTGGGCAAGCGCCGCGATGACGTGCTGATCTCCAGCAAAGTGTTCCCGGAACATTGCCAACCTGACCTCCTGCGCCAATCCTGCGAAGCCAGCCTGCAGCGGCTCGGCTCCGACCACATCGACCTGTATCACATCCATTGGCCGTTCTACGACGTACCGATCGCGGATGTCTGGGGGGTACTGCAGGAGTTCGTCACCGAGGGCAAGGTGCGCGAAATCGCATTGTCCAATTACGGGCCGCAGAATATAGCTGAATGGTTCGCCGTGGGCACGTCCGTATCGAATCAGCTCGTCTACAATCTGCTGACCCGTTGCATCGAGCTCGAAATCATTCCTGCATGCCAGGAAAAGGGTATGGGTATTCTGGCGTACATGCCTTTGATGCAGGGTATTCTTGCCCAACGCTGGGACAGCATCGACGACATTCCCGAATCACGCCGACGTACCCGTCATTTTTCCTGCGAACGCTCAATGGTACGCCACGGCGAACCGGGATGCGAAGTGGAACTGTGGGCGGTCTACCGGGAAATTGGCCGAATCTGCGACGGCGCCGGCCTCCCAATGGCAGACGTCGCACTCGCCTGGACCCTGGCCAATCCGGCCATCACCTCGGTCATCATCGGGGGGCGCCGTCCTAAGCAGGTACTGCGTAACATCAAGGCTATGGATCTGAGGCTCGATGACAGCCTGATCGCCGAACTGAACGCAGCAACCGAAACAATCAAACAGACACTCGGCACCAACAACGACATGTTTTGCGGCGGTACCGACAGTCGCACGCGCTGATGCGCTGCGAGGCTCGATCTGTTTACCTATCCTTTCCCACCACTGGTCGAAAAAAGGTCGCAAAAAACGGGGAGCTCGAACTGCAACAAGACACGACATATATTACGGGTATTCGAACCACAACCACCAAAGGCCCGGCCAATGAGCCGGGACGGATCAACCATGAACCAACGCACAATTGGCCGTGAACTTGGCCGGCAAGCGGCCAGCGAACTGAAAGCCCCGGAACTGCGCCGACAAATCGAGGAACAATTCGAATGGGCACAGGTTCTCTTCCCGACGTTCGAAGGCGATTTGGCCGTCGTCCTCCGCGACTTCGATCGCGAACGCCTCGCCTCCGAGCCTGACTACGCGAAATTTCCAGAGATGAGCGGTCTGCTCGACCGCCACATCGGCGAACGCGAGGGGTTCATGGAGAACTCTGGATTCGACGAAATCTGCGCCGCCTTCCACTACTCCTGGAACATCCTGCTGTTCAAGAGACTTAATGCGCAGCACCCGTCGGACTGGCAGGAGGCTGTAAAGCTGCAGCAGTGCACCAACGTCTTTTTTCCGAATGGCAGGGACGGGGTCACGACCGGTGACAACCGCGACCTGGGCAAGGGCGAGGGACGCGCCAGCAGGAACTGGCAGCCGACTGACGTCCCGTGGTGCAAGGCCGATCAGTTCTGTCAAGGCGGTGCGTCCAGCGCCATCTGCATGGACGAGGAACCCTCTTCCTACTTCCCGTGCACCCCGGAAGAACTGTGCCCGCCGGAAGCCTGGGACGACCTCAACGTACGTATCGAGTTCATGATCCGCTACAGAGATTTCTGGGGGCCGAGCAATCAGATCTGGATCGACAGGCACCTCAATGCCGTGGCTGTCGAAAAAACCAACTGCCGCGTCGGGTTCCACTATCCGCAGGTGAACGGCGCAGTTTGCATAACGGCGTGCAGCTATCTCGATCCGGACCTGCACGCCTTCAAGGAAGAGTGCCTTAGTAAAATGGCGAAATTGCGTGGCCAAACCGAAGAGACCAGTCCTGACTTGATCTACAACACCGGGTCCCGTCGCCGCTACAAACGGCTCTGGGACCTGACCAATGCCGCTGCCGCGATCCCCGGAGGGCCGACGATCTGGGACTCACTCGACATCGTCGCCGACGAAGCGGTGCCCTACCCTGATCGCATCTGCCTGGCAGGCCAGGACACGGCCACGTGGTCATTTCTGCAACACGCCGGCGTCACTTCCGGCGATAAGCGACGCTGGATCTACCGGACAATAAAAGACGCCGAAAACCCGACATCGGTCACCGGGGTCACACCTAAACTGCTGCTCGGCGAAGGTGTCGAGATGCAACCGGACTGGCAGGCGGATATCGACGCGGGCCGCTGCGAACTTGTATCAGCGTCCGGCGTGGCGTCGTAGAACTCACACCGTAACGCACCCGAGTGGGATAAACGCAACTATTTGCGCAATAATGTTTCGCGGCGTGATTTGCCGCTTTTTTGCTCTCGCATCGTTCGATTACTGCTAACGAGATTGTTCCTGCAACTCATATAACGATGCAGTCGTTTGCCGTTGCTTTGGGATCGGGAATTGGCTGTATGTGATCCTCGCCACCTGCCTCCGAACGCCGCGAACAAGCTTTTCGTACTGGACATTCACCGCTGTATCAGCACCGCAGAACAATGGGTAGGCGTCCGAGGCACGATAGCTGATTATCAATGTACGTCGTGCTTTTTTCGAGGTGTTGGTGATGGAGGCGTGCGGTGTCATGCCGTGCATAAAAATAACCGACCCGGCTTCGCCCTCGAGTGTAACGGCGCGCGATTCATCTACCGGTTCCGTTATTTTCCCCTGAAAGAATCCCTCTGCCCCATGATTCATCAAGGGCTGTTCATGGCATCGGGGAATGACCTGCAGGCACCCATTCTCAATCGTCGTATCGTCGAAGTATATCAGCACCGCCACCGAATCACCGTTAGTCAGCGGGTAGTAACTCATGTCCTGATGCCACTCCACCACCGAGCCAATTTCGGCCGGCTTCATATTGATTTTGCTGTAGTGCCTGAGGATATCCGGCCCGACCAATCCCTCAACACAGTCAAGCAACTGCGCCGATTCAGATAATTTCTCAAAGACCGGATAAAAGCTGCACGGCTCATAGACCCGCCGGACAGCAGTTCCATCCAGTGGCTGGTTGGGCTCCATTTCCAGTTTCTCGGAATGATCAGCCAGCGTATTGCCGGCACAAATACCCTCAAGCTCAGCGACCAGTCCGGCGACCTCTGCCGCATCCAACAGGCTTGGTGCCAGGGCATACCCTTCCCTGGTGTATTGGTCAACCTGTTCCGGTGTCAACATGCCTATTTCTCCACACCCTCATGAATCCGTCTTCCACCAATTACGAAGCCTGATTCGCGCATCGTTTCCAGGCGATCTTCCCAAGAAAACTACGCGATGGGCCTCCAGACGCAAGGCGCATCGGAAATCCCTCTCGTAAAATTAGGTCATGCATATATAATCACCTGTTATCCACACACTCGACCATCGTAAAACGTTCAAGCCCCATAGCACAAAAAGGAAGCCGCACAACTTATGTCCACCAACAGATTCACCATAACATGTTCACTTCTGTTGTTTGTCGTAATGACTGGATACTCAGCCACTGGTATCGACTTCAACGGATGGCACCCGACCAACTTCGCCCACGGCGGCCAAATTACTGGCACGGACCTGAAAGGCCCTGCCGGTGAAACAGTATTCTATCTCACTGGCAATTGGAAAACCGAGGGAACAGCCAACAGGCCGAATGATATCCTCACTGTGCCCACCGTCCCGAACGGCACCTACAACATCGACATTTACGCGCAAGACGACAAAGATGTCGTGTTCACCACCAATGCCAAGGGCGAGATCGCCACACTCACCGGCAACGGTGCCGGTACAACATTCCGCAAGCAGGGACCAATGCTGCTCCAAATCCAGACTGTCGAGATCATTTGGAACAGCGATGCCCAGACACAGAAGAGACTCGCCCTGGAAAACAACCCAAAATGCTGGACCAAGGCCGGGAAAATGACAGTACCGATCGGCAACTGGAACCTTCACTGGTGGGGCATGCGTGATTACGGCAATGCACCAAGTGAGAACATTGACGTGCCGTTTACTGTATTTCCCGGTCGTGTTGAACCCGCGGAACTTCTCGTCCGCGGAGGGACGCCGGATCCCGCCATTCTCCACATTAACATTGCCGCGAGCGAAGCCGCCGCAAGCATGCGCGAGGCAGTCATCAGCGCCCAACCTGTGAGTTTCGAAAATGTCACCTCCCCAACCGGCTTGACCGGGGTCGACAAGGCGCAGGCTGCCTGGATCGATTACGACGGGGATGGTTGGACCGACCTGCAGACACAGACTGCACTGTGGCACAATGAAACAGGCAAAAAATTTGTCAAATCCGGTCCCAGCGGGCTTTACAATGCCTGGGGTGATTTCAATAACGACGGCCACCTCGAATATTTCAATCCCGGGTCAACCGTCGCCTGCTTCGCAACAGACGACGGAACCTTTCTGCAGCAGCATCTGCCACAACGCCCCATGGACGTGTCGGATGGCGGCACGGTCCTGGACATCGACGGCGATGGGTTGCTTGATCTCTATACGGGCGGCTACGAAAACAACTGGGTTTACCAGCCGGACTGCATCTACAAGAACCTGGGCAACCAGAAGTTCGAGATATCCTGGAAAAGCGAGGGGCGCGCCCAACCTGCCAGGGGCATCACAGCTTGTGACTTCGACAACGATGGTGATACGGACATTTACGTCACGCATTACCGGCTAGAAGCCAATGTCCTATGGCTCAACGATGGCAAAGGTGGACTCACCAATGGGGCCGGAAGCCACGGTGCAGCCGGTGGCAACGGGCACGGCATCGGTTCGGCCTGGGGCGACATTGATAATGACGGATTGATCGACCTGTTTGCAGGCAATTTTGCCCACGGCGGCCAGCCTCAGTCACAATTCCTAAGAAATCTCGGTCCGGGCCAGGGCCACCATTTCGAAAACAAGGGCACGTGTGGCCTGCACTACCAGGAATCGTATGGCTCACCAGCGCTCGGCGACTGCGACAATGATGGTGACCTCGACCTTTTTTTTACGACAGTCTATGGAGGCGACCAGGCCGTACTGTACCGCAACGATGGCAACTGGCAGTTCCGCAACATCACGACAGAGGCAGGACTACAGAATATCCGCAACACTTTTCAGGCCGCCTGGGGTGATTTTGACAACGACGGCGATCTCGACCTGATGGCCGGTGGCCGACTCTGGCGCAACAACTGCACCGAGGGAAACTGGCTGAAAGTAAGACTGCAAGGATCCAACACCCAACCGACAGGCTCAGGCCAGACAGTCAACTACGCTGCCATTGGCGCCCAAGTCCGCATTCGGTTACCGAACCGGGTCCTGACACGCCAGGTAGAAGGCGGTACAGGTCGCGGGAATATGAACGAAATGACCCTGCATTTCGGTCTCGGCGCCCATGACGGCGACGTCGAACTCGAGATTTCCTGGCCCTACGCAAAAGAAATACAGACGGCAAGTGCACAAGCCAACACCACTGTGACTGTCGTGTACAATGACGGCCACAGGCAACCATAAAAATGGCCCCATTGCCGGTTTCCCGGACACTCCAGAGAGCCATCGCGCAGGCGCGGTCAACGACGACCGCAACCCGCAGCATTTTCCCCACGCATTCCATCTTGCTTATTTGCCGGTATATTCGGGCTATTCGAGGACAGTGTCAAAGTTTCAAAAGGACACCCGGCGATCTGTGACATGAACGATACAAACGACATTAACGCGATCGAATCTGCGGAGTGGCGGGACTCGCTGGACTATGTACTGGCACAGTCCGGTTCCGAACGCGTCCGCGAACTGCTGGACCAACTACAGGAACATGCGCGTCAGCACGGCGTCAGTATTCCATTCGCCTCGAACACGCCGTACATCAATACCATACCTGCGGCCGAGCAACCACCCTACCCCGGCAGCCACGACATTGAGCAGCGCATAACGAACATGATTCGCTGGAACGCGATCATCATGGTCGTCCGCGCCAACCTCCTGGACGACACGATCGGCGGCCATATTGCCACGTACGCTTCGGCAGCGACGCTGTACGAGGTTGTCTTCCACCATTTCATCCGCGGGCACAGCGACACCTTCGAGGGCGACCACATCCTATTCCAGCCACACACGTCGCCGGGCATCTATGCCCGGGCGTTTCTCGAGGGGCGGCTGACGGAGCAGGACCTGATTAATTTCCGGCGCGAACTGCAGCCAGGTGGCGGTCTGCCCTCCTATCCACATCCTCGGCTGATGCCTGAATTCTGGCAGTTCCCCACCGCTTCCATGGGTTTGAGTCCGATCATGGCAATCTATCAAGCCCGCTTCAATCGCTACCTCGAGGACCGTGGCCTCAAGGAACCAACGGACGCAAAGGTATATGCTTACATCGGTGACGGCGAGATGGACGAACCCGAATCACTCGGTGCCATTTCTCTCGCAGCCCGCGAACAACTCGACAATCTGATTTTCGTGATCAACTGCAATTTGCAGCGGCTCGATGGCCCTGTGCGCGGCAACGGCAAGATCATCCAGGAGTTGGAAACCGTCTTCCGCGGCGCCGGCTGGAACGTCATCAAGGTCATCTGGGGCAGCGACTGGGATCCCTTGCTGGCACAGGACCGAGACGGCCTGCTGGTACAGCGCATGGGTGAAATAGTCGACGGACAGTATCAGAAATACAGCGTTTCCAGCGGCCAGTATCAGCGCGAGCATTTCTTCGGCGTCGACCCGCGATTGGTGGAAATGTCGCGCCAGCTCACCGACGAACAGATCCGCTCAATTCGCCGCGGTGGTCACGATGCCGACAAAGTCTATGCTGCTTACAAGAAGGCTACTGAATACAGTGGTGCACCGTCCGTCATTCTTGCCAAAACGATCAAGGGCTACGGCATGGGCGAGGTCGGGGAAGGCCGCATGACGGCGCATCAGCGGAAGAAGCTGGACGCCGATATCCTGCGCCAGATCCGTACACGATTAGGTATCCCGCTGTCCGACACACAGGTTGAAGAGTTGTCATTTTACGCCCCCCCGAAAGACAGCCCGGAAATCAGCTACCTGCTCAAACGCCGGTCGGCGCTCGGCGGATTCGTACCCAGTCGACCCACGGCTGCGGTGACTACGGCCGGACCGGATACCAAGCTGTTCGAAGAATTCCTGCACGGTACCGACGGCCGCGCCGTCTCGACAACCAGCATGTTTGTGCGGATCCTGGCAAAACTGCTGACCGACCCCGAGATGGGGCGCTACATCGTACCGATTGTGCCAGACGAGGCGCGGACCTTCGGCATGGAAGCGCTGTTCCGAAAGTACGGAATCTATTCGCATATCGGTCAGTTGTACGATCCGGTCGACAGCGAAAGCCTGATGTACTACCGGGAAGCTCGTGACGGACAGCTCATCGAAGAAGGCATATCCGAAGCGGGTGGATTGTCGTCCTTCATCGCTGCCGGAACCGCATATGCCACGCACGGCATCCCGACGTTGCCGGTATTTGTGTTTTATTCGATGTTCGGCTTCCAGCGCATCGGCGACCTGATCTACGCTGCGGGTGACCAGCGGGCGCGCGGCTTCCTGATCGGCGCCACGTCGGGTCGCACGACACTCAACGGCGAAGGTCTCCAGCATCAGGACGGCCAGAGTCATCTCTTCGCGTACGGTTATCCGCACGTTGTCGCCTACGATCCGGCGTTCGCCTTTGAGCTTGCGATCATCATGCGCGAAGGTGTACGCCGCATGTACACCGAGAACGAAGACATCATCTACTACCTAACGGTGCAGAACGAAGCCTATGCCATGCCGGATATGGTGGTCGACATCGAGGCCAGTGTGCTCAAGGGCATGTATCTGTTCCGGCAGTCAACGACAACTTTCGCCAACAAAGCCAATCTTTTTGCCAGCGGCAGCATCATCAACGAAGCGCTGAAGGCACAGCAGATCCTCGAGGAAGAGTTCGAGGTCGCCGCGGCCGTCTGGAGCATCACCAGTTTCCAGCAGCTACACGAGGACGGCGTCGCCGCGGAGCGTTGGAACTTGCTGCACCCAGAGCAACCGCGAACTGCATGGATCAGCGAATGCCTGGCAAATTGCGAGGGCACCTATGTCGTCGCCTCGGATTACCTGAAAGCGCTGCCGGATTCTATTGCCCGATGGTTTCCGCAGCCGCCTGTATCGCTGGGGACCGATGGTTTCGGTCGCAGCGAAAGTCGCGAAGCGCTGCGCCGCTACTTCGAGATCGATGCCGCCATGATTGCGTATGCAACGCTTGTCGAACTCTTTCGTCAGGGCAAAATAGATAAAAAAGCAATTGAACAGGCGCGCACGCAACTGGGCATCGATCCGGACAAGGTCAATCCGCTCGACCTGTAAGGCTTCTCCCGGCGCCATGGATCGATATCAATGGAAATGCTGGCCCGGAAAGATCAATGCACCGGTTGCTCTTCCGGCAGGAGTATGAAGGTCGCAACATTCGGTGTGCCAAAGCAACGACGAGCACTGTCCCGGATGTCCGACAAAGACAAAGCATTCACGTAGTTCTCGAAATCCAGCACCGTCTTGACATCCTCGCCGTGCCAGTCGTAATAGTGCAGGATGTGCAGCCAGAAACTATTGCGTTCCAGGCTGACTTCGCGCTCCCGCAACTGTGTCTGGGCAACCTTGGTCAGATACGATTCTTCCAGCAGTTCCGACTGCAGGTTTTCGATCTCTCGCCGGACGGCATCGATCAGCATCTCGACCTGATCCGGCGCACAGCCGAAGCCGATATTGATCTCGAACCGAGGTGCCGGATAGTGCTCGATCGAGGCATACGCACTAACGCTGTAGGTACCGCCAATGGCTTCGCGCATCTCTTCACGCAAACGCGTCCGCAGCGCACTGACCATCGAGTAGACCCAATAGCGTTCCTGATAGTTGAACGTGATGTCACCGCCAAATTTCATCCGTACCCGGCTCTTGCGATCGACGCCCTTGCGGACCGTGCGGTCGATCTTGCCCGCCGCCGGCCGGACATCAGGGTCGCGCCAGCTCTCGTCGGACCCGGCGGGTAAACTGGCGACGTACTTTTCGACCAGCGATTCCAGCTCGCCGGTGTCGAAGTTCCCAACGAACAGAAATGTAAAATCCCCGGCGGACTCAAAACGCTCGCGAAATAGTTGCAATGACCGCTCAGCATCCATTTCCTCCAGCGTCTTCGGCGTCCACGGCTTGCGGCGCAGGTGGCCCTGGGACATGGTTACTTCGATTTCGTCATTGAAAACCGCTTCGGGCCGTGCCAGGCGATTCTCCAGTTTCGTACGCAGTCGCGCCAGATAGGCCTGGCAAGCCTCGTCGTCGACCCGCGGTGCGGTAAATATCAGATGCAGCAACTGCATCATGACCTCCAGATCGGCCGGCCGGCAGCCGCCGCGAACGCCTTCGCTGAGTTCGCCGATGTACGGACTCGCAGAGGCGGTCTTCCCTGCCAAATTCTTTTGCAACTGGGCTTTCGAAAAGTCGCCCCAGCCGGATCGATTCATCAGTGAATCGGCACTGGCGGCGGGTATGTAGTCGGCGTCACCCACCAGCGAATGACCGCCGGCACTCCAGGCGTGCAAGAGGATTTCGTCCTGCTTGAATGCCGTCGGCTTGAGCATGACCCGGGCGCCGTTGCTGAGGTGCCAGATGGTGAGGTCGACCGCTTCGACCCGTTCGCGACTCATGATCCGGCCCGCATCCGGCAGTTGACCGATGAGCGGCTGGTCGGCGACATCATCGACATACGGCTCCAGTTCGAGCGCCGCAACGTCGTCGAAGACCTTCAGCACTTCGTCCTTCGAGGGCGGCGTAACGCCGTCTTTCTCGGGCCCGTCCAGTAGCACTACACAGTTACCCGCAGTCATCAACTCCGCCGCCAGGATATTGACGTGGGCAAGCTCAATCGTCGGCAACAACTGCTTGTAAAGCTCCAGCCGGTCTTCAACACTGACGCTGATAACGCCACGGTTGAAATGCCGCACGCAGCGCCGGACAAAAACGCGGGACTCGGTCGAGTTGCGCTCGGCATAAGCCCGCTCGATGCCGCTCATCATTTCCGCCTTCAGTCGCTCGAGTTCGCCGGCAGTAAAGCCGAAGCGCCGCACACGAGCCGCCTCGGTCAGGACCGCCGTCATACCACGCAGCCACCCGTTGTCGCTGACTTCCGCGCCGAGCATGAAAAACTCACTGGCACGGACATAGGCTGACTTACTCGTATAGGCGCTCAGAAACGGCGCATCCGCCTTCTGCCGCTCTTCGTCGTAACGCTGATTGAGCATGCCGGTGAACAGCGACTCGATCAGTTCCCGACGAAAGTCATCCACCGTACGCGGCAGTGACACCTCGTGCTTGTAATAGATGTTGACCGACGACGAAGTCGCCTCCGCGTCCGTGACAATGCTGACAAGTCTTTCCTCGTGACCGGGCATATCGAAGTCCGGCCGCGCTATGGGGTGTTTCCGGGCCGGCTCGTCGATGAAATACTTACGAATTTTCGCCACCAGAGTATCTTCATCCAAATCACCGACGGCGATCACCGCCGTCAGTTCCGGCCGGTACCAGGTATTGTAGAAATCACGCAAGCGACCATGGTCGAATGAATCAAGAACCTCCTTCTGCCCTATCGGCCTGCGCACGGCATACTGCGAACCATGGAACAGGACCTCGAAATGCTTGTCCCAAATGCGCTGTCCGGCACCTCGGCGACCGCGCCATTCCTCGATGACGACACCGCGTTCCGCATCGATCTCCCCGCTGTCGTTGCGAATGCCGAAAGCCCAATCGCGAAGAATCTGGAAACCTGCATCAATTACCTCGCTATTGTCAGTCGGCAACTGCAGCTTGTAAACCGTTTCGTCGAAGCTGGTGTATGCATTCAGATCCGGACCGAAACGCATGCCGATGCCTTCGAGATAATTGACCAGGGCCTGCTTGTCGTAGTGTGTCGTGCCGTTGAAGGCCATGTGCTCGAGAAAATGCGCCAACCCCTGCTGGTCGTCTTCCTCCAGCACCGAACCTGTTCGCACCACGAGGCGCAGCTCCAGGCGATTGTCCGGCTTGCCATTGTGACGGACGTAATAACTGACGCCGTTACGCAATTTTCCGGTAGTGAAATCGGGATCGAAACGCAGGTGCTTCTGCTGCCGCTCGCAACCGCCGAAAACCAACAACAGCAGCAGCAGGAACGGAGCATATCCGGACAAAATATTCATCTTTCTTTACCTTTATCAGCAACGGAATTATCGGCGGCGGGAAATGCTTACTGGAACGTGCCGGCGGCTGAATACAAGGATGTGCTTTCGGAGTTCACGCAAGCCGGTCGGCCGCAGTATTTGCATTTGGTTCGAGTAACGTGATCTTATGAACCGCCGCAGTCAACGCCACCCTCGCTGACCACGGCACATCATAACAACAGACTACACTCTACAACAGACTACACTCTACAACCCGGAACAGTCATGAAACAACGACGTATAGCAGATATCGATGTCTCTGTCGTCTGCCTTGGCACCATGCTACTCGGCAATCCGGTGTCCAGATCGGACTCGGTCCGTATGATCCAGTGGGCCATCGACAACGGCATCACATTCATCGACACAGCGGATATGTACGAGGGCTACGACCGTAGCCTCGGTTCACCCGGTGGAGTAGCCGAAACGATCCTTGGCGAGGCACTCGTAGGGCGACGAGATCGCGCCGTGGTCACCACGAAAGTCGGCAACGCCGTCGGAGACGACAGCTACCAGGGCACCGGGCTCGGGCGCGAACATATGACGCACCAGATCGACCGCAGTCTAACGCGGATGCAAACCGATTATGTCGATTTCTTCGAACTCCACAAACCAGATCCGGAAACGCCGCTGCAGGAGTCTATCGGGGTCATGGCTGAACTGATCGAGGCCGGAAAAGTCAGACACTGGGGCTTTTCGAATTTCGAGCCGGAAACGATCTCCGAAATGCTGACAATCTGCACTGACAACGACTGGCCGAAACCGGTACTCAACCAGTTCTGGTACAACTGGTTGAAGCGCGACGTCGAAAGCGAACAATTGCCGCTCTGTGCCGATGCCGGCATCGCCGCCACACCTTACCGTGCCCTGGCGACCGGGCTGCTCTCAGGCAAGTACAAACGCGGCGCAGCAAGCCCCGAAGGGAGCCGCATGTCCGAAAAAGCGGGATGGATGAGCCTGGAGAGCGACGCAATCACCGACGACGTGTTCGATCAGCTCGAAACCTTCGCCGACGAGGCCAACGCCGCCGGCTTGAGCCCCGTGCAGTATGCCGTTCAATGGCTGCTGGAACAGCCGGGCGTAGCATCCGTCATAGTCGGTGCGAAACGTATCGAGCAACTGGAAGTCTTACTGACGCTGGGTTAGAAACGGAGCAATTCAGATGCAGGAAAATATCGAGCAACTGATACAGAATGCCATACCCGATGCTACTGTGATCATCAATATGAACGATGGCGTGCACCTCGATGCCATTGTCATCAGTCCCGCCTTTGAAGGCGTGACCCTGGTCAAGCAGCACAGGATGGTCATGACGCCGCTGAAGTCAGCGTTCGGCAGCGAAGCGCTGCACGCTTTGGCGCTAAAAACCTATACGCCGGAAAAATGGAAAAACCGGTAAAGCCGTTCACATTTTGTTAATTCCAACCATCGGAGCATATCATGAGCGTTCAGGAACGAATCCAGAAATTGGTCGACGACAACAAGGTGATGGTGTTTATGAAAGGCACACCGGCGCAACCGATGTGCGGATTTTCCAGCCGCGTCGTCGAAGTCCTCAAGCGTCTCGCTGTCGAATTCGGCAGCGCCAACGTCCTCGACGACGCGGCGGACCCCGAACTGCGTGACGGAATCAAGGGGTTTTCGGACTGGCCAACGATTCCGCAACTTTACGTCGACGGCGAATTCGTCGGCGGCTGCGATATCGTGATCGAGCTATACCAGTCCGGTGAACTCGAAAAAATGATCGTCGGTGAAAACGCCGAATAGCCACGGCACACAAGTGTTTTCACTCGCTGGAAAGACTGCATTGGTTACCGGCTCGGGCCGCGGCATCGGCAACGGCATTCTCCGCGTACTCGCCGAAGCCGGCGCCGATGTCGTGATGAACGATGTGAATCGTCCGGACAACGTCGACACGCAACTGACTGAGATCGCGGCGGGCGGCTGCCAGGCCGTCTTCATTCAGGCTGACGTGAGCGATGGGCAGGAGCGACAGCGGCTCATTGACGAAACTGTGCAAAAAACGGGCCGGCTCGACATCCTGGTAAACAACGCCGGCTGCTTCTTCGATCGCGGCTGGGAGTCGCTGAACGAGGAAACTATCCGCCGCACCCTCGACGTCAACGTCGTCGCCATGCTGCTAATGTCTCGCCTGGCGATCGATCACATGCGCGGAGCCGGTCATGGCGGCAGTATCGTCAACCTGTCCTCAGTTAACGGCCTGGTGGCTGAACCCGGCTCCGTTTGTTACGACACGTCGAAGGGCGCTATCATGATGATGTCGAAGAGTCTCGCGGTCGAAACCTTCCGCGACAACATCAATGTCAATGTCCTGTGTCCCGGCATCGTCGATACGCCGTTGTTCCGGGATCTTCTGGAGAGTGAGGAAGCCGGCAAGGCGATTGAACAGGCGATCCCCTGCGGCCGGACCTGCACCCCTCGAGAATGCGGCTATCCAGTGCTCTACATGGTCAGCGAGGAGGGCCGCTACATGACCGGCCAGCACATTGTCCTCGACGGCGGCATACTCGCCATACAGGCAACCGCGATGGGTATACGCAATGACGCACTGGGCAACTGAGCCTTTCAAAAATGGAGTTTGATATGCAACGCGATACAGCCTTTCAAATGGCCGCCTCAAACTTGCGATTCGGACCGGGAACCACTGCCGAAGTGGGCATGGACTTTGCCGACATGGGCGTCAAGAAAGTCCTGCTCCTGACCGACAAGAAGATTGCGACTCTGGCGCCTGTGGAGACAGCAAAAAACGCCTTGTATGATGAAGGCGTGGCTTTCGAAGTTTTCGATGACGTCCGTGTCGAACCGACCGACCAGTCGTTTCAGCACGCAATCAACGTGGCCCGCGAGGGCGGTCACGACGCTTTTCTGGCGATCGGCGGTGGCTCGGTAATCGACACCGCCAAGGCTGCCAACCTCTACACGACGTGGCCGGCAGATTTTCTCACCTACGTCAACGCCCCGATCGGCGAAGGCAAGCCGGTCCCAGGCCCGCTCAAACCGCTGGTAGCAATACCGACGACCGCCGGCACCGGCAGTGAAACCACCGGCGTCGCCATCTTCGACATGTCCGAAATCCACGCAAAAACCGGCATTGCCCATCGCTACATGAAACCGACGCTCGGCATCGTCGACCCGGAGAACACACGGACCTTGCCGCCGGTGGTTGCCGCCTCGGCCGGGCTCGACGTGCTCTGTCACGCCATCGAATCGTACACCGCCCTGCCCTTCGATCAACGGCCCAAGCCGGAGCGCCCGAACATGCGACCGGCCTATCAAGGCTGCAACCCGGTGAGCGACATGTGGTCGGAGCAGGCAATGAGCCTGGTCGCCGAATACTTGCCACGGGTATACAAGGACGCCGGGGACGACGAAGCCCGGGCCCAAATGATTCTGGCCAGCTCCTATGCCGGCATGGGGTTCGGCAATGCCGGTGTACATCTCTGCCACGGCATGTCGTATCCGATCAGCAGCATGGTCCGTGATTACCAGCCAAGCGGCTATCCCGATGACCATCCGATCGTACCGCACGGCATCTCCGTAACGCTCAGCGCCCCGGCCGTCTTCCGCTTTACCGCCCCCGCCTGTCCAGAGCGTCACCTCCTCGCTGCGGCCCGACTCGGGGTCGACACCAGCAACGTCAAGGAAGCCGATGCCGGCACTGTGCTGAGCGAGAAAATCGTCGAGCTAATGCAGTCCCTCGACCTGCCCAACGGCCTGTCGGCCATTGGTTTCACCGGCGACGACATCCAGCCGCTGGTCGAAGGAACACTGCCGCAGCACCGTGTCACCAAGCTGTCACCGCGACCGGCCGAAGCCGAAGATCTGGCGCAGATGTTCGAAGAAACAATGACCATCTGGTAGCGATCAATCCCTCAGGAAACTTTCAGCCCACCACGGCTCCGGCATGGTCGGACATCGAACACTTGATTCGTGACCGCGGAATGCGTCACAATTCGGTGTACTTGGCAGCGGAACCTTTGGCCTTGTCGACCGGGTACTTGTCTGCGTTGATCTGCATCTTCGCTGCGATCGCTTCGCTAAGATCGAGGCCGATCACATTGGCTAACTCCAGCGTGTAGATGACGATGTCCGCAACTTCCTCGCCGATCGCCCCTGCTTTTTCGGGATCCTCAGGCAGCCGCTCAGAGGTTGATCCGTCGCACCACAGGAAGTGCTCCATCAACTCCGCTGCTTCGGCGGCAATCGCCATCGACAAGTTCTTCGGCGTGTGAAACTGGAGCCAGTCCCGGTCTACGGCAAAGTCTCGCACTTGCTCCTTCAATGCGGCAATCGTCGTCGTGTCATCGTTCATTATCTGTGTTTCCTTTTCGATGTTGCACTTAAGCTGCAGCTCTGGGAGTAACCCCGTATTCTACTGGCAATCGGCGCGAGTGCATATAGAATAGCAAAGTTCTCTTGCACAGACCATTGGGCCGGACGGGCTGGCTCCGCCTCTATGCTGCGTTGCGGGCTGATTTGGAGACTGCCAAACATGTCGATGACTCACGAAGACAAAGTTGGGGCGCTGCGCAACATCCCAATCCTCGCCGACCTTTCACCCGACGAACTCGGAGCTCTCCTGGAAATTGCCAAGAGCGCCAGCTTCAAGAAAGATGATCACCTGTTCAACGAGGGTACCTACGGCAAGGAAGTCTACCTGATCATCGCCGGCGCTATCAGGGTAACGACAAGCGAGCCAACGCGCAAGACCAAGATTCTCAACATGCTCAATGCGGGTGACGTACTGGGCGAGATGGCGATGATCGATGCCGAGTACCGTTCCGCAACCGCGACCGCGCACGACGACACCGAAACGCTGGTACTCACCTGCGCTGACTTCCTCGAGTTCATCCAGTCGCACCCCTCAATGCAGCTGAAGATCATGATCACCTTGTGCCGCCGGTTGCGCAATGCCAACGACGAAATCCGGAACTACACGTTCTACGACCTGGCAGGACGACTGACGAAGGTCATCCTGTCGCTTTTTGAAAAGTTTCCCGGCGACGGCGACACCCCGTTTGTCAACCTCCAGTTGACCCATCAGGACCTGGCGAACATGCTGGGCACGGCCCGCGAAAGCGTCACCAAGTTGATAAGTTCATTCAAACGCAGCGGCGCCATCGACTACCGCGATCACATGATTTACATCACCGACCAGGCGGAACTGGAGAGCTGGATCCGCTAAGTCATAGGCTCCTGCAACAAGTCCCGATATGCCTGTCCCTGATAGCTACACCATTCTGATAACCGGCGCCGGAAGTGGACTCGGCCACGGTCTATCCCTCTACTTCGCCGCCACCGGCCACCGAGTGTTGGCAACCTACAAATCTGCGGAGTCCGTAAAAGCAACCGCCGCCGAGGGCGGTTCGAACGTCACCGCCTTCGAACTGGACGTCTCGAGTCATGCGCACATCGCAGAGTTCGGCAACAACCTGGACGGTCGTCACATCGATGTACTGGTCAACAATGCCGGACTGCAGCACGTCGCGCAACTCGAAGAGTTTCCGCCAGAAAAATGGGACCAACTGATCGACGTCATGTTGAAAGGGTCGGCAGCCATGACCCGATTGGTGCTGCCCGGCATGCGGCAGAACAATTTCGGCCGAATCGTCAATATCGGGTCGATCCATTCATTAGTTGCTTCCCCCTTCAAGACAGCGTACGCCGCGGCGAAAACAGGATTACTCGGATTCTCGCGCGTGGTTGCCCTCGAGACCGCGGACGTAGACATCACCATCAATACCGTGTGCCCGTCCTATATCCGCACTCCGCTGGTGGAAAAGCAGATTCGCAATCAGGCACTGGAGCATGGGATCCCGGAAGCTGAGGTGATCCAGAAGGTTATGCTCGAGCCAATGCCGAAGAAAGCCTTCATCACGATCGAGGAGGTTGCTGCGGCGATCGAATATCTGATCAGCCCTGCGGCCCGCAACATGACCGGACAGTCCCTGGTTCTCGATGGCGGATGGACCTGCCGCTAACGCCCACCGTCTCCGGTCGGTTCAACCGCGGCGAACGATAAGCAGCGCCGCAACGAACGTCGCAACCCCGGCGAGTGCGGCATAGGCGAATGAAACAGTCAGTGGCGCCGGCCCCATGACTCCGCCTTCGACACCGACGTAGAAGCAGTGCCGCAGCAACGCCAGAGCGTGGGTCAACGGATTCACCTGCATCAGCCAATACAGCCAGGCCGGTGCACCATCGACTGGAAATGCCGCCCCGGAAAAAAGCCAGAGCGGCAGCAGCAGCACACTCATCAGCGCGTGATATTC
Organism: Lentisphaeria bacterium; assembly: GCA_963580095.1. Classification (GTDB taxonomy): domain Bacteria; phylum Verrucomicrobiota; class Lentisphaeria; order JABSQK01; family CAJWLW01; genus CAJWLW01. The sequence goes on from CAUZJQ010000001.1 coordinate 25,322, forward strand.
CTGCGATGACTTGAGCGGCCATGCCATCAGCACACCCAGTGCAGTCAGGCCGAATCCGATGACCGCCAGGCACAGCACTGCCGCGGCAAAGCCCAAAGGGGTTATAGGCAAATCAACCATCGGCGTCAGCATCAGCAGCATGAACACCAGGCATTGCAGCACGCCGAGCAGCATACCGCCGAGTGCCTTGCCGATGACGATGGCAGCCCGCGGTACCGGTGCCACGAGGACGCCCTGCAGAAAACCGTCCCGCCGATCCTCGATAATCGTGATCGTCGAGAAAATCGAGGTGAACAGCAGGATCATCAGCAGCACACCGGGATAAAAATACTCCAGGTAACTGACATCGTTGCCGGCACCAACCTGAAACGAGGCGTTCAGGCCGCTGCCGATCAGCAGCCAGAAAATCAACGGCTGCAGCAGCGCCCCGATGACTCGATTGGGCTGACGATAGAACCGGATCACTTCCCGCAGCAACAGGGTGTAGACACTGAGACTCATTCGCTGGGTTCCTCTGCATCAAACGCTTTGCCGGTGCGCTGAACGTAGACGTCTTCCAGTGTCGCCTTGCTGGCACTGATCGAATGCACCTGGTCCTCGAAGGCTTCCAGCAGGCGGGGCAGCAAGACCGTGGCGGACGCACTCTCGATGCGCACAGCGTTGCCGACGCACGCAGCGTCACAATCGAACCGGGCAGCGATGGCCGCAGCCAGCGCCGCTGGGTCGTCACCGTGAATCGTTACGACGTCACGGCTGATGGTGGACTTAAGCGTTGCCGGCGAGTCGCAGGCAACCAGCCGCCCGGAATCCATGATCGCCAAAAGGCTGGCACGCTCTGCCTCCTCAAACCAGTGTGTCGTGAAGATGACAGTGGCATTCTGACGCTCCTGGATTTCCGCCAGCAACCGCCAGTATTCGCCCCGCGCAGTGGGATCCAGACCCGCAGTCGGCTCGTCGAGCAGCAGAATCTCCGGCCGATGAAGCAGGCAACGGGCCAATTCAACGCGTCGCTGCAGACCACCCGAGAGGGTTTCGACACGATCTGCGGCGCGATCCTGGAGTTGCAGGCGTTGCAGCAACTCATCAATCTGCTCCCGCAACCCGGCCCCGCAGCAACCGTAGAGATGCCCGTGGTGCCGAAGATTCTCGGTCACCGTGAGTTTGTCGTCGAGGCTGGACGTTTGAAAGACAACCCCGAGAGCCCGTCTGACCTCGCTGCGGCGGGTCACTACGTCCTGGCCGGCAACCGCGACCTGGCCGCTGGCCGGGACTGCAAGCGTGGCCAGGATCCGGAACAGTGTTGTCTTGCCGCTGCCGTTCGGGCCAAGGATCCCAAACATTGCGCCGCCAGGTATCTCCAGATCGACGCCGGCCAGTGCAGGACGGTCACCGTAGTAGTAGGTCAGGTTTTTAACTGCAACTGCTGGGACCATGGTACGACCGCTGGAAGAAAACAAGGGTGTGACAATAACAAAGGCGATACAGTAGTGCCCGGCAGATTGCCGTCAAGGCGGCCACTTGCGCCGGATCAGCGACATCCAAAATTTACGTCCGGGATTACTTACCCTACGTGATCGTGATCTCGGATGTGAATCTCACAATACTCCTGGCCGTCGTTGCATTTCGAGCAGACGCGAAACATCATTTCCGAATCATCGTCTTCGCTCATGCCGCACGACTCGCAACGGTGCATGAAGATCTCCTCCAATTGCTCCATTCGCGCCTCGAAAACCTCCCGCCGCCGGCGTGACTTGAACCGCGCAACCATGCCCGGGCCGAAAAAAACAAAGTAGTGCCCAAGCGCCGTCAGATCTGCCAGTGTGGAAGCGCCGGGATGAAAAACAAGCGAAAACAGGAACAGGCACCACCCAAATATGGCCAGAAATCGTACTTTGACCGGCAGCACAAAAAAGAGCAGCAACTCGAAATCCGGAAATTCGACAGCGAACGCAAAAAAGATCGCCATCATCAGGGAAAAATTGCCGAGGGGAACACCGAACAGGAACGCCGTGGCAACGCTGGTCAAATAACCAAGCAGCATGTACAGGTTGAATTTAAAATCACCCCACTGCTGCTCCAGCGCCCGGCCGAACATCAGGTTCACCCAAACGAATATCAGGAACATCAGAACGGAAGACGAACCGGGCAGAAAAATGAATGTCACAAGCCGCCAGTACTCACCGGACGCCACACGATGAGGGTCCAGAAGAAGATCATTCATCAGGCTCTCGTCCACCCGAGTCATTAAGAAAACGATCACCTGGCCGGCAATCAAGGCATACGTCAACCGGGGGATTGCAAAGCGATTAAATTTTCGTTCGAGTCGGTCGATCAAGGCGTAATATCCTGGTTGCCAGATGCAGGTTGGAAGATGGCGTATTACGGTCGAATTACAATGACGGCAGGCAGGCTGCATCTCATCCATATACCGTAACGCCTTGACCGTAACCGGCAATCTTTGCGGTAGCATCGCCGGGGCAGGTGGGTGACAATGCGATGGCAAGAATACAAATTCCCCTGCGATCAAGGTATGTTGGGCACATGCATTGGTATTACATCACCGAGGGTCGGGCACACGGCCCCGTGGACAGCGGCCAGCTGCTCGCTCTGACCGAGGGGGCCATTGTCCGCCCCGAGACCAGGATCTGGCGTCAGGGCATGTCGGACTGGCAGCCGCTCAAAGCCTCAGAGACCGTGCAGATTACGCTCCCCACCTGCAGCCGCTGCCACCTCCGCAGGGCGGACAGTGAGATGCTGACCTACTGTAACCAGGCGATCTGTGGAGAGTGCAAAAACGCCTTTCTGCAATGCGTCAGAGACGGGGTATCCCTCGCAATCCCGCCGATCTACGCCGGCTTCGCGATCCGCGTTCTGGCATGGTTCGTAGACGCCGTCACCCTCCTGGCATTCACAACACCGCTGCTGGTGCTCCTCGAAGGTCTGGCGCCACCGCAGGGCAACCTCGCGCTGGTCATCGTTTCCTGGATAGCGATTGCCCTGGCTGGCGGCATACTCACCGCGGCAATTCAGATGCTGTACGAAACCTGGTTCGTCGGACGCTATGGCGCCACCCCCGGCAAGATGGCCTGCGGCCTGAAGATCGTCCGGCCGGATGGTTCCCTGCTGACCTTTCGCCGCGCCTTCGCCCGCTACTGGGGAAAAGTCCTTACCGGAATGACCATGGGCATCGGGTTTCTGCTGATCACCATCGACAGCCAGTGCCGGAGCATGCACGATTTTATCTGCGACACCCGTGTCGTCCGCAACGAATAACTGCCGAGCCGAAACATGCCTGCCGTTGCCACTATAAAATGCACCCATTGCCGCAGTCCGATGCCCTGGTCGATCGGTCGATCGTCCAGTCAGGAATGTCCCTGCTGCAGCGTCCAGCTGGATGTCGAAATATTCCCCGCCGTTGGCACTCTGCCGCCGCGGACCGTCGTGCAGGGCGTGGACGACGGCACCGCAACCTGCTACTTCCACGACGGCGCCGCCGCAAACCACGCCTGCGGGCAATGCGGCCGCTTTACCTGTGATCTGTGCAGTTTGCGTGTCGGACCGCACTGTCTCTGCCCACAATGCCTGGACTTGCATCAACACAACGTGGAAGTGTTGCCGGTTGGCGACAAGCGGGTCTATGAAAAAATTGCATTTAACGTCTTTTTAACGAAAGACGAATTGATCCATGTCGAAAACAACATGATCGGCAAACGATATATCCACATGCGCTTCACCGATATCCAGGCAATCATCATGCAGCGTACCCCGATCATCTTGAGATTGCTCGGAATCTCTTGTTCACTGCACCTGCAGAATGCCGTACAAACCCTGCGACTGCCGACGATTCACACGCAGCGTCGGGCAAAAGAAATCATCGCGAAACTGCAGCCAAAGATCGAGGCGCACCAGGACGTGCCCACCTCGGAAAGACAGATACAGACGCCGCCCCCCACGCCAACTCCAGCAACCACCGCAACCCCGGTCACTCCGTATCACCAAGACTGCCGGATCAGTGTCAACGTTGCCTTTCACCTTGCCCTGATACTTTTCGGCGCAGGTATGGCAGCACGTTTCGTAGCCCCGACTACGGTTATCGGGTATGCGGTACTCTCGCTGTTCGGCGCATCCGTCTTTCTGGCCATCGGTGCACTGATCCGCCAGTGCCGCAGCAACCTGCCTCGAATTTTGAAGGCGTTCCCCTGGATGCATCTGCTGGTTGCCATTGGAACCCTGAAATTATCGAAGGCCGGGATCGCGGCAACGAAATTCTGGGTCTCCCTTTTGCCGCTGTTGCTCGAAGATACAGGAACCGTTCCGCTGCCGCGTCACCTGCTGAACTCCCTGCAGGATGTTTTGACGATGCCGCCAACGACATCGCCGCTGCATCTGACCGTCACGATAGCCGGCGTCTTGTATGGCATCGGCGCCGGAATCACCGGCATCGTGCTTCTGACAGTCTACAACAATCAGGCTAAAAGAGTTGCCAATGACTGGTCAGAATAAATGCCGCAACCACCCCGGGCGCGATGTCGTGGCACGCTGTCCGCGTTGCACGCAGGCGCTCTGCCGCGAATGTGTTACCGAGCATGACAACCGCATGTTGTGTGAGAGCTGCCTCCGCACTGTTATCCAGCCAACGGCACCCGATTCCAAACGTAAAAACGTTGCGATGGCGGCCGTCGCGGCGGCCGGATGCCTGCTGGTGTGGCTGTTCTTCCTTGCCACCGCACAGATCCTGGCACACGCACCGGCGGCATTTCACCGCTTTGCACCATGGTAAATACAAAAACTTTCGACCAACAACACGGGCGGGCAACAACCGCGCTCATCGACGAAAGCGGACAACTCCTGCGCAGTGCGCCCGCTGGCGTCCTGTGCCTGTATTTCGCGGCCGCTGTGCCGTTCACAGCCGGACTGGTTTTCTTCTGGGCGATCATGATCCGCAGCAACCACAGCATATGGTTCGCCGCAGCAGCGGCACTCGTGCTGAGCCTGCTCTTTGTCTGGATGAAAATCGGGCAAAATCTCTATTGTTGCCGTCTCAGGCAGCATCTTACCGGACGTCGCGATACCGTCGACATCTTGCGGGCGGTCTGCATTCAGACTGCCATCCAACCCACGGGTATCCTGACACTGCCAATCTGCCTGGTCATCGCCCTGCCCTACGGCTGGGCCTGTGCCTTTTACCAACACGCCACGGCGATGAACAGCAGAGCGAGCGACAGCAAGCAACTGCTTGAACTACGCCAGCACGCCATGCAGTGGCCACTGCAGAATCATGCTGTGACATGGCTGCTGTCACCGGCCCTGACAATTGTCGGGGTCTGTGCGGTAATGACCATGCCGCCGCTCATGCGCCTGATTAATCCGGCTATGCCCCTGGCGCTGCAAGTGGCAACCTCGATGATCTTCATCGTTGTCGCGGTACTCAGCAGTCCTGTCGGCATGCTGATGGGCGCGAACTTTTCGGTAACGCTGCTGCTGCTGCTCTCGCAGACAGGCTGCGACTCGCCGATTGCTTCAGCGCTCCTGCAAGCCGGCGCGCCTTCGAGCACCTTTGCAGTCATAGTCTGCTGTCTCGCCTACCTGTGCATGGACCCGATCGTCAAGGCTTGCTATGTCCTGCGCGGTCACCACATCCGCTCGGGCGTGACTGCAGAAGACCTGCACGCCAGGCTACGGCGAATCAGGGCCGGCAGCTGAAGATTTCAGTATCGACATCTATTTATTCTCAATGAAATTTCACTGCCGATAGTCGCTCAGGCTGAGCAACCTGTTGCCCACACTTTCAGAAAATCCGATTTAACTTCCTGCCAGTTTTTCGTATGTTGTACTGCCGACAGCTACAAGCAGCCAGCAAGTTCGGCAAGTCGACCAGTGGCACCGCGAGGGGTGAGAGGCCTGTAGCACCGTTGGATTATGCTGACCGTATTTATGCGGCTGATGATTTATTTCATCGATGTCGACACCCCGATCCCTTAATAGCCGGGCTTGGATCAAGACTGGCAGCTGCCGCTTGCATTCGTTTATCTCGTTAGTATCTTCTCACGTTATTACAATCGGTCAGGGAAGATTGTGCCCCGGAAAAATACCCGCTGGGCCCCGTACTCAATCCAATCACGCGAGGAGCAACATGGCTAATTACTTCAACGACAATTCACTGTCGATCGGCAACACACCGCTGATCAGGATCAACCACATCACTGAGGGTGCCGAAGCCACGGTCCTCGCCAAAATCGAGGGCCGCAACCCGGCCTATTCCGTCAAGTGTCGGATCGGTGCCAACATGATCTGGGAAGCGCAGAAGGACGGTCAGTTGAAGCCCGGCATGGAAGTGGTCGAACCCACCAGCGGCAACACCGGCATCGCATTGGCCTACGTCTGCGCCTCACATGGTTACAAACTGACCATCACCATGCCAGAGTCGATGAGTATGGAACGCCGAAAAGTGCTCACCGCACTTGGCGCCAGCATCGTCCTCACCGATGCGGCGAAGGGTATGAAGGGCGCCTGTGCCAAAGCCCAGGAAATCGCTGATTCCGATCCTAAGTACTTTTTGCCGCAGCAGTTCGAGAACCCGGCGAACCCCGGTATTCACGAGAAAACCACCGGCCCGGAGATCTGGGAACAAACCGGCGGCGAAATCGACATTCTCGTCTCGGGCGTCGGCACCGGCGGCACGATCACCGGCGTCTCGCGCTACATCAAGAATGAGAAGGGCAAGGCCATCACCAGCGTCGCCGTCGAACCGGTCGAGAGCCCGGTCATCACGCAAACCATGAACGGTGAAGATCTGCAGCCCGGCCCCCACAAGATCCAGGGCATCGGTGCCGGCTTCATCCCCGGCACCCTTGATCTCTCGATGGTCGATGTCTGCGAACAGGTCGACAGCGCCACTTCCATCGACTACGCCCGCCGCCTGTCTAAGGAGGAGGGAATCCTGTCAGGCATCAGTTGCGGTGCCGCAATGGCCGTCGCGGACAGGCTTGCCAGACGCCCCGAGAATGCCGGCAAGACGATCGTTGCGATCCTGCCCGACGGTGGCGAGCGTTATCTCACAACTGCTCTCTTCGAAGGGCTCTTCGACGAAGAGGGCTTGGCAGTCTGAGCCGCGCTCCCCGGAACTCTCCAAGGCGGTGCTGTCGAAGCAGGCAGCACCGCCTTTTTTTATCTGGCTTGGATCAAGACTCCGGACGCTCGTACCAGAGCCCGCAGCCTTCCCGTGATTTCATGCGCGAAGGCTGCAGCACCAGCCGCAGACACATCCCAAGAATCCGGAGCGGTGAATACCAGTGAAACTTGCGCATCGACGTCGCGATGCGTACGCGCAGCACCCTGAACTTGCAGCCATTCGCTTTTCCCCAGCGCTTCAGAGCATTCGAAAAATGAATCTCCTCCGAGGCATAGTACGTCTCATCAAAGCCGCCCACCGCTTCCCAGGCATCGCGCCGGCAGAATACGTAGGCACCGCAGGCCCAATTGCAGCAGATCGACAGGAGGTTCCAAGATGAGACCCCCACCGCCACTGCCCAGCCTGCGTGCGTCCGGTCCGACTGGGCGTCGATCAGTGTTCCGCCGCCAACACAGTCACCGCCATCCAACGCCGCAAGTGACTGGCGCAACAACTCGGCGGGAATCAGCGTATCGGCATCCACAAAGATCAAATATCTGCCGCGACTGTGCTTGCCGCCAGCGTTGCGCGATCGGGCAATCTGCCGGATCGGTTCCTCGATGACCCTGGCACCATGGCGCCGGGCGATCTCACCGGTACTGTCCGTCGAATCGTTGTCGGCCACAACGACCTCACCTCGATGTGACGTGATCTCTGCAACAACAGCATTCACCCGCTCGAGTGTGGCGGGCAACAACTCCGCCTCGTTATAGGCGGGAATGATGATGGAGTAATCGGTCGCAGGTTCGTGGGACATGTATACAAGATAGCCTCAGTTTCGCGACAGGTAAATCGAGTGGCATCGACATACCGGCGAACATGATGTATCGGCTTTGAAAGCCCGGCACCGCCAGCATCCCTGCATCTGGACTCAACCGGGAACGAACACGCCCGGCAATTCTTGTTGGCAACAGTTAACGAGTATCTCAAGGGAAGCAGCAGCCATCACTTGCTCACACATCCCGTCTTGAACATCACGCAATTCTGCGACATTGTATGCCAAAACATCCCATACAACCAAGGCGAATGGAGATACAATCATGACTGAAATAGAAAAACAAATCCTCGAACAGCCGGCGACAGTCCTCTCCCAGGAACAGCGGGAATTCTATTTCGAAAACGGTTACCTGCTGGTCGAAAAAGTTGTTCCGCAGGAATGGGTCGACCGGATGATCGCCGTCACCAATGAATTCGTCGACCGCAGCCGGAGTCTGGAAAAGTCCGACTCTGTCTTCGACCTGGAACCCGGACACACGGCTGAGAATCCGCGACTACGCCGCCTCAGCAGTCCGCCCGAGCACCATCCGGAATACTGGGCTTACGCGAAAGAATCAATCATCGCGGACCTTGCGGGCGACCTCGTTGGTCAAGACGTGAAATACCATCACTCAAAACTCAACTTCAAGTGGGCCGAAGGCGGCGAGGAGGTCAAGTGGCATCAGGACATTTCCTTTTGGCCGCACACCAACTATTCGCCACTGACTATCGGCACATACCTTTACGACGTCGGCCCGGACCAGGGACCACTCGGCGTTGTGCCCGGCAGCCACAAAGGCGAGCTGCACAGCCAATACAATACCAAGGGACAATGGACCGGCTGCCTGGGCGACGCGGATCTGGCCAACGTCGATATGGCATCGGCCAAATTTCTCACCGGCCCCGCCGGCTCGGTGACCATCCACAACTGCCGGGTCATTCATGGTTCTGCCATCAACTATTCCGACGCTGGCCGCCCCCTCCTGCTCAACGTCTATTCCGCAGCCGATGCTTGCCCCTACACAGCGAACCCGCTGAAAACGCGGCTCGAAGGCGAGATCGTCCGAGGCAAGGCCGCCCGATGGGCGCGACACGATCCGCGCCCCTGCGAAATGCCGCCTGACTGGTCGGATGGATACGTCTCCATATACGCCCTGCAGCAGGAAGAGGAAGTGGACGAGGACCAGATGAAACACATCAGCCAACAAATGGCGGGGATTTCGAAAGATGCACCGCCGCATGATGCCGATGCGATCGTCGCAGAATAGAACGTCACAATGGCAACACCCAACATCAAAGTCACCTTCGAGATCAAGCCGGACATGTACGAAATGCTGAAAAAAGTTCGCGACGAGTACGGGCTGCCGGATACCTCAAAGGCCATGCGCGTCCTGCTGGACTATGCCGCCGACGATGGTGACTGGGACGAGATCTTCGCCACCATCCGCTGCCGTCGTTGCAGCTGAAGCGCGAAACGCACGCCGGAATGGCCCGATTCAACCGGCCAATATTTCCCGATGCCGCGCCTTGTTCGCCTCGTACAAGGCCTGGGCCTCGGCGCTCTTTTCCGCACTGGCCCCGGTGAAAACGAGTGCGAAAGCCGGGCGATGCCGTGTCGTCGATCGATTGGGATCGGCCCGATGAACAGTGTTGCCATGGTGCACCACCGCATCGCCGGCCTGCAACTCGATCATCACCTCGCGCGCTTCGTCTTCCGGCCCGTAATCACTGATGGCCTGAGAAAAGCCAAGCACCGCGCTGGCGGCATGCGGCCGCACTCCACCGGTGTGTGAACCTCGCACGTACCGCAGGCAACCGTTCTCTTCATCGACATCCTCGATGGCCAGCCAGATTGTCAAAACGCTGGGCGGGCGCCAGCAAAAATAAAAATTGTCCTGGTGCGGCGGCGTCTCGTGAACCGTGTTAGATGGCTTGTTGAACCACTCCGGCCCCATGACAGTGGCAATTTCCTCGCCCAACATTGCCAGCGCCAGGTAGCGCCAATGTTCATTTTCCGTGAATTCAGAAAAATATGGATCACCCCCCATACACTGCAACTGCTTGAGTGTTTCAGGCCGGCTGCTATCCTGATAGAACGCGTGAGTTTCCGGCAACGTCGGCACGATGTCACGGATATAGCGGTCGAGATTCTCTCGCAGCTCTGCCAACGCATCACCCATCACAAAATCGCGGACGACGACAAAACCGTCACGGTCATAGTCAGTCTTCAACGCATCGTAGTTCATGATCGCTTACCTCTGGTTGTTCGCACTGACAATATACTGCAAAAAGTTCTCCACGGGGTTCCAGCCAAGGACTTCGCGAGTGCGCTCAACGTTGCAATGCTCCGCCGCGCCCGGATCATTCACCACATGCAGAATCTCGCAGCCCAGATCCGGGACCGACAGGGCCAACCGCACCGCCTGCGCCAGGTCCCAGCGGCAGATCCACTGCGGCCACGCGTCGCAAAATCCGTCGATCAACAACCCGCGAAACATGTCGATCCCGGTACGGCAGTCAACAATGCAGTCCGGCCGCAGCACGATTGTCCCTGCACCAGTGTCATCGTGGAAGTGCCGGCACATTTCCTCCTGCAGCCGCTTGGTCACGGCATATAGCGACCAGTCGGGCCGTCGCACCTCGCCGCTGTTGAAAACACCACGCGGATTCTGCACGTGGCATGAACCTACATGCACAAAACGCCGCACCGCATGCCGTCGCGCCGACTCGAGAACGTGCCAGAGTCCCTGCACATTGACACGGAATGCCATGTCCGCATCGGGATTCCCGAATTGCGAAAAGAAAACGGCCGCGTGCACGATGGCGTCGCTGCCCGCGACCGCGGCATCCACCGCCGCAGCGTCCGCAATGTCACCGTACACCTTGCTGCCGTCCCAGGCCACGTGCAAATCATCCCAATTTTCCCAGGATTCGGCGTTCAGGTCGAAAGCCGTCAGTGTATGGTCGTGCTGCAACGTCTCGACCACAGCGCGCCCAACCCAGCCAGCCGCGCCGAAAATTGTGATATTCATGATCCTACCATCTCCGTCTCGTCACCCAATCGCAACATACTTCAGGTACGGCACGAAGCCGGCGCTGTGACCACGCGCCGATCGGCGGCACCCCACAGGTTGATCGAATCATGCGTTGGCATTTTCTTTTCGTCCGTATGTCTTGAGCCGTTTTCTCTCGGACTCGAAATCCTCGAGATTCCCCGGATAGTCGATGATCCCATCCGCCGTGATCTCGATGATGCGTGTCGCCAGACTGCGGATAAACTCTCGATCGTGACTCACGAATATAACCGTATGTTCTACCAATGTCAGGGCGTAGTTCAATGCTTCAATAGCCTCCAGGTCCAGGTGATTGGTAGGCTCGTCGAGTACCAGCACATTGCCCATCTCGATCATCATGCCGGCAATCACCAGACGCGACTTTTCCCCGCCGCTCAGGACCTTGACCGGTTTGTTCACGTCGTCGCCGCTGAACAGCATCTTCCCCATGAACGAGCGCAACTCCGCCTCCGTCATGGCGCTCTCTGCGCAACGCTGCAGCCATTCGATGGCCGGTAGATCAACATTCCGGAGACCGCTGCTATCCTGGGGAAAATAACTGACCTCGACAGTGTCACCGAAACGCACCTGCCCATTGTCCGGCTCCAAGTCGCCGATCAGTATACGCAACAGTGTCGTCTTGCCAATACCGTTGTTGCCGATGATGGCAATCTTTTCGGCGTTGCGAATTTCCATACTGAAGCCATCGAACAACGACACATCATAGGCCTTGGTGATATTCTCGACCTCGACCACGCGGTCGCCAAGACGGCGTGCAGCGTTGAGCCGGATATACGGTGACATTCGCGAACTCGGCCTGATCTCCTCGAGCTCGATACGCTTCAGTTCGTTCTTGCGTGACGTCGCCTGACGCGCTTTACTGGCATTCGCACTGAAGCGGTTGACGAATTCCTTGAGCTCGGAAATACGTTTCTCCTTCTTCTGATTTTCCCGCTGGACACGCTGCAATGCCTTCTCGTTGGCGATCATGAAATCATCGTAGTTCCCCGTAAAAAATCGCATCTCCTGATAGTCGAGATCAGCGATGTGGGTACATACGGAATTGAGAAAATGACGGTCATGAGAAATTACGATCACCGTGCCGTCATAGCGGGACAACAAATTGACCAAGCCTTCGCGGCTGGTCATGTCGAGGTGATTGGTAGGCTCGTCGAGCAACAGGATATCCGGCTTGCCGAACAGCGCCTGAGCCAGCAGGACCCGCAATTTAAATCCACCGGTCAACGCCGCCAGAGTTTGCGTAAAAAAAGACTCTTCGATGCCGAGACTGCTCAAGAATTTCGCAGCGTCCGCTTCCATGGTGTAACCGCCCAGATCAGCGAACTCCTCTTCAATACTCCCGGCACGCTCTTCCTCTTCATCCGTCAGCGTAGTCTTGGAATACAGTTCCTCACGCTCGCGGTGGCAAAGCCAAAGTTCGGGCTTACCCATGTAAACGATGTCAAAGATTACCTGATCCTCGTACTGGTAATGGTCTTGCTTGAGATACCCCAGTGAGCATCCCGCATCGACCATCACTTCGCCCGTTGTCGGCTGCAGTTCACCAGTCAGCACCTTCATAAAAGTCGACTTGCCGGAACCGTTGGCGCCGATAAGGCCGTAGCGGTATTCCGGACGAAACTTTACAGACACATTTTGAAACAGCGTGTCCTGTCCGAAGCGCATGGATACATTTCGTGTTGCGATCATAAGGCGTCGTAAGTTTAGAAGTTAGAAAAAATGAGTGTCAAAACTACTGGATCTTTGCCAATTCGCAACTTCCGCGGCAACTTTTCACGCCCGGGCAACTGTCAGACCCCGCCAGCCAGACACGGCAATGCAGAGAATCAGGCGGATCAAATGCCCCGGATAACAACCACGCTCTGTGTCATCGCCGACCTCAGATTCCCGACAATATTCCTGACGCTATGGCAGTCACTTCGAGAATGTCGACGCCACGGTCGTTGCCCATGGCTTTCATTCAAAAAAGGCCGTGACGGCAGCACGCACCATAGCCGCTCACCTTGAGCAACTCTGGAAGATACCTGACTTCCAAGCCCATTACTTCGGAGCAGGCCTCTAATGAGGCGCCGAAAGGCAAAAGGATGCGGGGTTTGACCGGATACCTACTGCTTCAAATCAGGACTGATTCCGTCCACTTCAAAAGCCCGCGACGGCGACTATAGTATCCATTCTTCCGGCGAAAGCCACGATCCCTAACACCGTCCCGGACCCGCAAAACTGTCGCGACTGCCTGGCCCACACGAATACGAGGAATTTCCATGTCGAACCCCGGTTCCATACAGCAACAGAAGAACGAGGCTCTCATCGCCGCGTCCCACTACATGCGCGAAAGCGTCACCTCGGAAGTGCTGCCGCTAAACATAGACATCAGCTCATCAACCTTGGACGACAGCCAGGCGAATGCGCTGCAGGCAATCGAGATCGAGGCGGCGCACACCGCCATCAAGAGCCTCGCCTCACTGGCTACTATCGGAGAACTCGACCACCTTGGCGGCGGCCTCGATCTCATTCCGGCGCTCGCACTCACTGCCGCACTCACCGACTACGAGAAGGTCGAGTTCACGATCGAGCACGCCCACACCTCGATCGGGTACTATTCTGTCCTGGCAGCCTACGGGTTCCTCGATACCGATCTGGTTATCAACGGCTTCCGGCGCGGCCTCGACATTGCCGGCCACGTCTCCTGGGTGCCCGGCGGCACACAACTCAACGGCGGACGACTCGGCGTCATGGTGCCGGTCGCTGTCGGGCAGGCACTCGGCAAGCGAGCCAAGCACGGCGACGGCGCCTGGGTCATCACGCACTGCGGTGATGCCGGCTGGATTTCCGGGCAGGCACTGAACGGCTTCAACTGTGCCGACCTGCACGATGCGCCAATTACCTTTGTGATGCATCGCAACGGCATCCAGCTCTCCGGCACCAATAGCCAGGTCATGGACAAGGACCCTCGTCCAATCATCGCGTCGCAAGGCGTCACCATCATCGAACTCGATTCTTTCGACGACACCCACGCGCTGTACAAGGCGTATCACGACGCCTGGAACCTCGCACAGCAGGGCCGGCCGTCGCTGATCTACCCGACCGGCTGCAAATCGACGGGCACCGAAAAAGTCGACCTTAATGAACTCGGCCGACGTTACAACATCGCTGCCGAAACTGCGGAGTTCGCAGCGAAGAACGGCGTGGCGATGGAGACGGAAATCTGGATTCCCGGTGCACTGATGAGTTATCGCGACGTGTACCCGATGCTCGAGTGTGTTTTTCATGTCAACGACCTGCCTGGCGGTGAAGGCCATCACGACGGACACATGAAAGGCCGCGACGAGGCGGAGGTCCTGGCCAACCCGATGATGCAGATGACGCCGGCGCAGCAGGAGGCGATTGCGGCACTGCGAAGCCAGCCGCAACACACCGTCGTCACGAAGGCACGCCCGCAGCCCGGCAGCCCCAACCTTGTCTTGTCCGCCGAATCGTTGGCTGCAGTCGAACTGCCGCCGGCCGGCGATGTCACCAGCGCCCGGGCCGGCATCGAAGCCGGCTACGCGGCGGTCGCCAAGTCGTTTCCAGAACAGACCTTCGTTGTCAGTTGCGACCTGAACCCGTCAACCAAGCTCGCCAAGGCAGTCGACGCCATCCCAGCCAACCACGCGTACGAAGTCAGTATTGAGGAGCAGGTTGCTACGCTCCTGGCAAACGGCCTGGCGATGAGCGGCAACGAGCCGCAACTGAACATCATCTCGACGTTCTCAGCCTTCTTCGACGGCCTCGCACGGGAAGGCTTCGAGATGTGGCGGTACCAGCGCAACCTGACCGGTGCCAACGAAGGGTTGAACGTGACCTTCCACTTGTCGCATGTCGGTGCCTGCACGGGTCGCGACCACTTTTCCGGCTGGAGCCTCGACTGGGTAAGCACCGCCCTCACCTATCTGCCGTACATCCACCGCTTCTACACACCAGCCGATGCGCGCGCCGCCTTCCTCGCAGTTCGCGACCTGGCCGCTCACTACGGGGCGCACGTGGTCGGTGTACCGCGCGACAACCTGCCCGTGCTCGAAAAACAGGACGGCAGCGGCGCCTTATGGGAAGCTGACAGTGAGTGGGAGGCCGTGACCTGCTACCGCAACTACGACGGTGCCAGCAAAGCGATTCTCGCCCTCGGCGCGCCCGCGTCTGTCGCCGCGGAAGCTGCCGAAACGGTCAAAGGAACCGAAGACGCAGCCGACGTGTATGTCGTCAACGGGCTGCCGCTGCCCGCCAATGAGCTCGTCGATCTCTTCAAGCAGTACCATGACGGCATCGTTACTATCGAGGATAACCTGATCGGCTGCCGTGCCAGCGGTATTCGCGGATTCGCATCGATCGTCTCGGCCGCCGCCTACGACGCAAACGCCCGCGCCGAGCACGTCGGCATCACCGACCCGCGCATCGCCCCCTCGGGTGGGCACTACGAGATTTGGGAACACTTCGGCATTACCAAGGACGCGGTCGTAGCGGCGCTGCAACGGCTGTGACCAGGTGTCAGTCGAGGCTGACCACCGTCTTGGTCACTCGACTCGCGGGATCGAGCCAGGACTCAAACTGCCCGATCATGTCGTCGAAGGACGAACGGTGACTGATCCACGGTGTCGTGTCGATCTTGTCGGCTTCGATCATCCCGACAATCTGTGCGAATTCCTCCGCCCTTGAGTTGCGCGAAGCAAACACCGTCAACTCCTTGCGATGGAGCTCCGGATCATTGATCGCAACGTCATCGAGCACCAAGCTGACAAAAACAATGCGTCCACCCGCCCCGCAATAACCGACACAGGCGCCCATTGACGGCGCATGCCCGGTAGCATCGAACACGCAGGTCGCCAGGCCACCGTCGGTCAGCTCTTCGAGCTGCTTGATCGGCTCCGTCTTTGCATCGATCGTCTCGGACACACCAAGACTATCCCGGCAGAACCCCAGACGATGATCGCTGATGTCCATCGCAAGGACCCGCGCACCCGTCGCCTGGGCAAACTGTATCGTACTCATACCGATCGGTCCGACACCGACGACCAGTACCGTGTCATCCGCTGTTACGCTGCCGCGGGTCACCGCGTGACAACCGATGCCGAGTGTCTCCACCAACGCCATCTGCTCCACCGACAGCTTGGTTGATGGGAAGAGCAGTCGCGCCGGCATTAACACCTCTTCACGCATACAACCGTCGGTCTGCACGCCCAAGACCTTCAGCGTCGTGCAGCAGTTTTCACGGTTAGCCCGGCAGGTGACACACTCGCCGCAGGCGAGGTATGGCCACACCGCACAATCGTCCCCCGGCTTGACGTGTTCAACTCCGTCACCGGTCTCGACCACCGTAACGCCGAGTTCGTGCCCGAGAATACGTGGATAGGAAAAAAAAGGCTGACGCCCGCGAAAGGCGTGCATGTCCGTCCCGCAGATACCGATGCGGCGCACGCGAACTTTGACTTCAGCCGGTCCCGGCGCATCGGGAAACGGCATGTTCGTCATCCGAAAATGCCCAGGTTCTTCCAATACGATCGCTTTCATAGAGTCTCTCCATTGGAGCGAGCATCACTATAGAGGTGAAAATCCCAAGTGCAACGACAGCATATGGCGCGAAAGCTGTCGCGACAGGCTACCTTACCCGCCATGCGAACCCGCGACGACAACCAAATCGAAATCAGCGGGCCGGGGTGGCGTGCCGTGCACGCCCGCCGCACCGTGAATGGCCCCCAGTCTCTGACCGTCAACGACACGGAGATATTGCGGGACTGCGTCTGTTGCGTTGGCGGCCTCG
Organism: Lentisphaeria bacterium; assembly: GCA_963580095.1. Classification (GTDB taxonomy): domain Bacteria; phylum Verrucomicrobiota; class Lentisphaeria; order JABSQK01; family CAJWLW01; genus CAJWLW01. Next base: position 42,114 of record CAUZJQ010000001.1, read on the forward strand.
CCGACCGGGCGGCCGTGATCGACAGCATTCGCGACAACCGAAATTCAAACGCCGACGTCGTGATTGTCAACGGGACTCTGCCGTTCGGCAACGAGATCGAGTTTCTCCACACCTACCGGTACGGGGACGGCTTCGCCCGTATCATCACCGACCTCACCTTCCGTCGGGGTTCAACAGCGGCGCCGTCAGTCGATATCGGTTCGCTGACTTTGCCGGGGCCATGGAAGAGTTACCGGATCGCAACGGACGTTGACAATGAACTGAGGCTCTCGGACTGGCGCACGATCGAAGACGTGACCTGGAATCAACCGCCGCTCGCAGTGATTCTCGAGCACCAATCCGGTGTCCAGCTCGAGATCGGCACCGGCAACGATCTCTGGCGCTGGCAAAAAGGACTACTTACCCCCCAGACAAACACCGGCTGCTACGCTCTGAAAACATCCGGCGACGACCTGGAGTTCTCGCGCTCCGTCACTATCTGCAGCGCGGACACCGTGCCAAAACCACGAGTCTACAGATTTTCCTGGTATCTGGCCTGGCAAGGCTTGACGACAACGACAGACCTGCCCACAGAAACTGTCGAGCCGGTTTTCTCTGATGACGGATCGCTCGATGCTGCGGCGACTGGCGCCCAACTCACATCAGGTACGTACCTGGCACTCGATCTGGCGGCGGTCACCTGGCCGCCAACTCTGTGTCGAGCCCGGGACGGCCGAAAATCGACCCGCCCGTGCCTCGCCAGCAGTGCAGTGATGACACGGCTGCGCCGGATCGTGCGACAGCTTGCCGGGCTCGAGCAACAGGAATTCGCATTAGTGTTTCGTAATCTGCAGCCCGGACTGTGCGATGTCGGGCGGCATGTAGACCAAAAGAAATCGACTGCGCACTGGGACATGTCCGATCTGCTTGCATTCAGTCTGTGGGCGCGTGGTTGCCTGGGGCCCGAACGCCGGATCCTGGTCGACTGTGCAGGCTTCGACTGTCCGTCGATGAACCGGCTTTTCGCGTGCCTGCCGCAGGAGAACGAATTTTTTGACGCGTGGGACGATGAATGACCCGTGTTTCTTCAACATTCCCGATGTGACCAGGATCAGGCGACACTGATCTTGTCATACAAGGCCGTTCGCACGATATTATAGCAGACCTAACTTAGTCCCCACAGATGCCTACAAGGACGATCAACAAAGCCTTTATCATGCCCAATAAACTTGGCATGCACCTGCGTGCCGCGGTCTTGTTCGCCAATACCGCAAGCCGGTTTAAGGCCGAGATCGAGGTGAGCAAGGACGACGAGGTGTCTGACGGGAAGAGCAATCTCGGTCTCATGATGCTCGCCGCCATGGAGGGCGACACGATCCGTGTCCGCATCAAGGGCGAAGACGCACCCGCCGCCATGAACGCTATCGCGAATCTTTTCGACCGTACTTTCGATGAGGAATGACCATGCCAGGATTGAGTGACCCGCAGGCAGACACCTCGGAACTACGCATTGAACTTTTGGCCGATCGACGCTGGATCGTGGTACGCACGATGGCCAGATGCGAGAAGAAATTTGCTAAGTACTGCGACAATCTCGACATCAGGAATTACCTGCCTTTACGCCGCAGTGTCAAGCGGTACACACGCAAGGTTGCAACACATCTGGTACCGATTTTTCCCGGGTACGTATTTGTCCAGATCGAGCCGGGCTTGAAGCCGGAGTTGCTGGAGTCGAAACTGGCGGCGCACGTGATTCTCACCGACGACCTCTCCGAGCCCGGCCTGGTGGAGAATCTCAAGGATATCCGGATCATCGAGAAGGCAACTCTGGACGAAGCGATTTTCGTGCGTCCGGAGATTGTCGTCGGCCGCACGATCATGGTGCGCACAGGACCGTTGACCGGACTCACCGGCATCGTCAGGAAACTCAAGACGAAGACGCGCATCACCGTAAACGTCGACATGGTCGGGCAATCTGTCAGCCTCGACATCAACGCCAATGAAGTCGAACTCGAATTCTGAAGGAACTCCCCACGGTGTTTACTGAACAACAACGTCTGAATAGCGATTACCTGATCATCGGCAGCGGTTGTGCCGGTCTCAGCGCTGCACTCAAGGCTGCCAAGCTCGGCTCCGTTCTGGTGATCACCAAGAAGGCCGCGGCTGACTGCAATTCGAGCTGGGCCCAGGGTGGCATTGCCTGCGTCATGGACAGCGACGACAGCATGGAGTCGCACGTCCAGGACACCCTCAAGGCCGGTGCCTACCTGTGTAAAGAGGACGTCGTGCGGCGCATCGTCGGCGCTGCGCCGGCGCGTATCGAGGAACTCATTGAACTCGGCGTCAATTTTACGCGGCGTCGGGACATAAGCGAGGACGGCAGCGACGCCATGGCCTTTGACCTCGGTGCCGAGGGCGGGCACTCGCACCGGCGGATTCTTCACGCCGGTGACATCAGCGGCCAGGAGATCATGCGGGCACTGATCGACGCCTGCCAAGCGCACGACAATATCACGCTGCTGGAGAACTGTCAGGCTGTCGACCTGATCTCATCGCGACGTCTCGAATCGGACGGCCCGAACCGTTGTCTGGGCGCTTTCGTACTCGAGCGGCAGACCAAGACCGTGCACACCATTCTCAGCCGCTTCACCATCTTGGCAACCGGCGGTGCCGGCAAGGCTTACCTCTACACCAGCAACCCCGACGTAGCCTGCGGTGAAGGTATTGCAATGGCATATCGTGCCTATTGCGAAATCGCCAACATGGAGTTCTATCAGTTTCATCCAACCTGCCTGTACCACCCCATGGCCGGCTCCTATTTGATCAGCGAAGCGGTACGTGGTGAAGGTGGTGTGCTCAAGATCAAACGCGGCAATGACTATGTCGAATTCATGGACAGCTATGACCGCCAGGGCAGCCTGGCACCGCGCGACATCGTTGCCCGTGCCATCGATCGCGAACTCAAAAAGAGTGGCCAGCCCTGCGTCTACCTCGATATCCGGCAGCATTCCGAGGCGTTCCTACGCAAGCGTTTCCCGAATATCTTTGCAACGTGCGAGCAGTTCGGCTGTAACATGGCCACCGATCCAATCCCCGTCGTGCCGGCCGCGCACTATTGCTGCGGCGGCGTACGTACCGACATCAACGGTGTCACCTGTGTCGAGAACCTGTACGCCATCGGCGAAGTCGCCTGCACCGGGTTGCACGGCGCCAATCGTCTGGCCAGCAACAGCCTGCTCGAGGCCATCGTGATGGCGCACAATGCCGTCGAACACACCCGCGAAATTTTTCACGACACCGACAGTCGGCATATCGAAAACGGTCTACGGCCCGTACCCGACTGGAGCAAGGGCGACGCCACCGACCCCGACGAACTGATTGTCATCTACCACAACTGGGATGAAATCCGCCGGTTCATGTGGGATTACGTCGGTATCTTCCGCACCACCAAACGGCTGCAACGCGCCAAAACGCGCATCCGCAACATCCGCAAGGAGATTGAGCACTTCTACTGGGACTTCCTAATCTCAGCCGACCTTATCGAACTGCGCAACATGGCATCAGTCGCCGAAATGATTATCGACAGTGCCCTCGCCCGGCAGGAGAGTATCGGCTTGCACTACAATGCCGATTACCCCATCGCCGACGGTAATCTAAGCGAGAAAGAAACCATCCTGCACCGACCTGGGTTCCACCCGGAACTGTGCTGATAGGTTGCCCCTTTTATCTTTCGTGATGTATTCTTTTTCGCTGATTTTACTGCACGAAAGTCCTGCTTCAGCCAAGGCATCGGCGACGCCCGGGGATTCTGTTATACCGGTCGGACCGAATACCAAAGGCGGAGGCGGCCGGAAAACCTCGCAGGCACCGCGGAGCCCATACAGAAGCAATCGCTATTGTCTCCCATGACGCGATCAGACCGTATCAGTCCGCGGGCCGGCTAAAGAATTGGTCAGCCGAAGAAGCGCCGACGTCGCGTTCGTCGATCATATCGCGCTCATCAAGCTCTTTGAGAAAATGCATGCGGCGCATCGGATGCCCGCCGCGACGCAGCAGCATTGGAACCGCCTCAGCCACGCGCTCAATCGCCGCGTCCATATCCTCGGTCATGATGCCGAACGCCCAGAGGCTGAGAAAGTCCATGCCCCGCACGTCGTTCACCGAGAACTCGCCAGGCTGCATGGCGCTGTCCATCATACGTACCGCCAACTTTCGGAAACTCTCGTCGCCAGTCTGCTCCCACAGCCTGTACAGTCCAGTGAAGCTCGACCAGTCGCCGTAACCGGTGATCAGCTTCTGTGGGTGCTCCCTCGAACTTTGCGGATAGGCGTACTTGAACTCGCCGTACTTCTTCTCTGCTTTAAGGAAAAATTCATTGACAATATGCCGAGCTGCATCGATGTACTTGTCGTCATGCGTCAGGCGATAGGCTGCGGCCAGATTGAGCAGCGGCATCCCCGCCTCACGGCCATCGCACAGGTACTCAACGCGGTTCCAAGCCCACCACACGTTGTTGTCGCCGACGTTGACGACAACGTTTCGTGCCCGCTCGTCGCCACTCAGATAATAATAATACAGGATGCCTTCAGGCCATTGATGGCTCGGATAGACGTTGCCGTTGTAGTGCTGTCCGGAGTGCGGGATGAGACCGCCTTTCTGTAGCGCCTCCGTACTCCATTCGCAAAAGTCCACTTCCATATAGTGCCGAGCCGCCTCCTTGCCATAGTCCCAGGCGTATGTTTGGCCGGTACGCAGGAAATGCTCGAGTGGAAAATAAACGTGACAGTCGTCTTCATTGTTGCTGCACTGTACACCGTCGCCACTGACAAGATCACCAAAATGGAACATGCCGATGGCCGGTTGCCGGTCGTAGCAGTGCCGGTTCGGATTACCTGGACTGGGCACCGGTTCGACCAGGTTCTCGAGTAATGGATACTTCCCCGGCTCGTACGTCAGGAGGTGCTGACAGTCCATCACTTCACAAAAAATCGGCCACGCCGGATCGAAGGAAACATCAATCGGTTCGACATAGCCGTATTCCCAACGATCGCCGATATCGATGACATCGTCGACGCTCAGCGCCTGCGGCTCACCAGTCAACCAGACGATGTGACTCTTGCTGACCCCCTGCACGATTTCCATCGGCGCCGCCCACTTCGGCCAAATTGACCAGGTCACGACGTTCTCATCGATTTCGATCGACTTCGGATGCAACTGCCGGAAATGTTCGAACGTCGTCGCGACTGTAAAATCGTCATCCTGCCAACCGATTACCGACCACAACGCACGCATACCCCCGGTCATCAAATCGGCTCGAAAGCCCGACTCCCCACCCGGCTGCATGTGATAGGGATACACCGACCAGTCCTCATGCAGACTTTCGATGTTGCGGATAAACACGTTGCCGCCGGCACATGGGTGCCGAACCGTCGCAGAGACAGCCGACGTCGCGTAGTTGTCTATATCACCGAGACTGCTGGCAACGACCTCGAGGTTCTCGCGTACGATGACACTTCGATGGTCCCCCCCCTGCCCGTGATTACGCTGGCGGACCAACTTCCGGGCGCCTCCGTCCATCGTCGTCGGCATAACCAGGCGCATGGACCGGACGTCGATCTTGCCGCTGCGCTGCTCACGGCAGTAAAACGTGTGCTCCAGTTTCAGATCGGGGCTGCCGGCAGTGAGCGACAGGCGGAACGCGAAATCCAGGAAAGTCGACCGGTCACGCGCCTTGTGTGTGCCCGCGATCTTCAACTCGCAGCGCAGCGGCCCCTTGTGTGCAATCGACACCTTGTACGATCCGCTCAAGCTGGCCCGATGGATCTTGCCGCCGCCGTCGACAACCAGCAGATCCACCGGCTCGCTGCCGTCCACGAGCAATCGCCCGTTGATTACCAACCGCCGGATCAACGAACCGCCGGCACGACTGACAACAACCTCGCTCAAACCATTCGACAACGTCGTCTCGTTGCCATCACGGCTGACCACGACGGGGTGCCTGACGGTCGGCTTCTTCGCAGCTTTCTTCGGGACGACGTAGATGCTTTTTCTCTCTTCGCCGCCGAATTTCATCAGGATATCCATCAGCATCCATTCAACACTGCCGTCCTGTCGACGCTGCAGGACCTTGGCGTTGCTCGGCAGTGTACGTCCCCGCTCATCGACTATGGAGACGCCATCGGTCCTCGTTACCGCACCCGGCGGCAAAGGCACACCACGAGTCAGCACGTAATTTTCCAGGGGCGTCAAGGTCTCGTTTTTAAGCCGTATTTCTCCGCGTTCCATGAGGATGTGTCCGTCCGTTTATATTTTGGGTTGAATCAGAGCTTTGAATATAGCAGATCACAAGAAGATTTCTGCGGGTATCCCTGCGAAACTCGATCGAAACTTGTGGCGCGGCACATTCTTTACCCAGAGGTGTTATTTCTCTGTACAACTTAGCGAGCACGTTGGCCTGGGACACCGGCTGCTCAGACCCGCATCATCGCCTTTAGCCACAGCCAACCTATCCGGATGCGAGATCCTCCCTCATGGCTTGCAATTGTGGGCTCGACAGCGATAATCGCCCGCACTCGCCGGACAATTCAAACTCGAAGCCGGCGATCAACTCTGGGCCAATAATCACATCGTGGCCCACAATCGCACGGCGTATGGAGAGCCCCCCCAACAGCCACGCCATTATGTTCGTCTGTGGATTTCGACATAGACAGATCGCTGCAGGCAGCCATGAGATGGTCAGCCATCGCTGTTCGAGCGATACTGTCTGACAGAAACCTTACGTAAAGTTTGTCAGGACCACGACCAAAATCGCCAGCATAATCCCAAGGGCCTGACGCCGGTCTACAGCCTCCTTCCACAGCAACCAGGATACCGCCAGATTGAGACTGATCACTACGGTGCCAGCAGTCGTAAAGACGATTGCGGTCGACATTACGCCCAGGCAGAGCAGCAGAAAAACGATGTTCAGCATATTGGCAACACCGATGCCCAAGCCAAGCCCACAGTCGAACTTCGTGACCCGCAGTCGCGCGTAAAGCGCGTAGCCCACCGAAACCGCCATCGCCGCTACAAACACGCAGGCGTTGTACAGCAATTCGCTGTCGTTCTCGACAATCCGACTGGCAGCCTTGTGTGTCGTCATCATCAGGCTGCCCATGATGAATAGCAGCACCAGTAAGACATCCGCCTTGACACCGCCGTTGACGATGCCCCCGTCTCGCGGCCGCAGCAGGAAAATTGCCACCGGCACCAGCGCCAGCGCTATCCACTGCATATTCGTTACGGGCTCGTCCCATGCCAGGAAAGCAAAGATCACCGGCGACAAGTTCGAGGTAGACAGCACCGCAACGGTGACGCCAACGCCGGCAAGCTGGAAGGCACGCAGCAGTAAGGGTAGGGAAACATAGTAGACGGTACCGTTGCAGAGACCGTAAACGACCAGGCGTATGTCAACCTCGCCATGCCCGGCGATGAGGTACCACGCCACTGTCAGAACAGCAGCAACAGAGTAGTTTACCGCTGCTGTCGAGAGCACGTCCGTCTTCTTCTGCTGTCCGAAACGGAACAACTGATGAAAGGCGATGCTCGAAGCAATATAGCAACAGAGATATATCACGAACTGTCCCGAAATGAACTCGAGACCGGTCTTAGTTGAGTTGCGATTGCAGTCAGTCGATGGCGAAGCTGATATTAACTGGTCGGGTCTCGCCGGGCGCCAGGATGATCAACTTCTCGCGCTCGACCCACCCGTCGTTCGCGAGATCTTCGTACTGCCCGCAACCGCGTGTCCACGGCTCGACGCAGACGAAGTCGTCGGCCGTATCAGAATACACCACGAAGCTGTCGATGTTAGCGTCGCCGGCAATACGGACGGTGCGCCCGGCACCGCTGTCGCGCAACACGGCTTCGCCGCCACCGGCCCCGACGAAGCCACAGTCGCACCCTTCGCCGGCAGCAAAAGTAAGTACGTTGCTCTCAAGCGGCGAGATGCCGGTTGGAATGAGTAACTCCTCGTCCAGGTCCATTCGGTGTGTGCACGGCAGTTCGATGGCTATTTCCGGCTTGCTCGAGATGCAAAAATAGGGATGCAGACCAAACGCTATCGGCGCGGTCACATTTCCGCAGTTGGTCAATTCTGCGCACATCGCAAGACGCCGTGGACCGAAGCGATAGGTCATGCGCAGACCAACATCAAAAGGCGAAAACCTCAGCCGTTCCGATTCGGCAATCTCAAACTCGAACCGGGCCTCGATGTCCTCGCCTGCCACAGACCGATCGAGAACATTCCAACTGCCGGGACCGATGTAGCCATGGCACGGCATGCTGAAAGGCCCCTCGTGACCGAACAATCGAAAACGATCCGCCACCGGTTCCGCACCACTTCGGTCCCAGGTGCGACCAACCGACGGGAATAGAAGCGGGTTGCCCCCGGCGAAGAAGTCGTTGGCCACCTCGGGAAAACCCTCCGGGCAATACAGCAACTCATCTCCCTCGCATTGCCATGAAAATACATTGCAACCTGACTCCAGGCTCAAGACATAACGGCTGTCACCGGATTCAAAGGTGAGTTCAGACATTGTCAGTCCTTCTGTTTGGGAATTTCGAGGTGTCAGCTTTCAGACAAGGGGATGCAGTGGCCAAGAAAAGATCATCCTACGGAACCCCGGCAGTTCATCATTTTTCCGGCTCATCCATCGCCGGCCATTGGTGGGTTTCGGGATCGAACAATCGGCTCGGCCCGAAGCATTCCGCCGGATAATGATCCGGCTCGTCGGTCAATCCCAGAATACGGTTGCAGATACAGCGGGCGCCATTGAAGGACACACCGCTGCCGGACCCACACATGCCGCCAATGATATACTGGCCTTTGCCGTCGATCGCCCCGACCACCGGGTATTCGTCCGGCGTGTAACCGACGGTGCCGCTCCATTCGTTTTTCATCGCCAGCCGATATGGCCCAAAAAAGCGTAACATCTGCAGCCCGACAAAACGTGACAGGAACCGTGACGGCAGGTTTCGTCCGGCTTCCTCGTCCGGTACACGGGAGCCGCCCGCACCGAACAGCACGCGCTGCGCATAGCGGCCACCAAACCACCAGGTGCCACTGACCCCGATATGCGGCTTCAGGCCTGGCGGACCACCATCGCCGCTGGCTGCCTGTTCCTGCATCGGCAGAATCTTATCGTGAAACCGCGCCAGCAATTTCGGCGTATACGATTCCGTCGCATAGATCACCGACCGGCAGCGGATGTCACCGCGATCGGTACGGACGATGTAGCCGTCTGCATCGGTGTCGACGACTGTCACTTTTGTGCGGGTGAACAGCTCGACGTTTTCCGAGCTCAAGGCTTTCTGCAGCAGACACCACACCCACTTGGCCGGGTGCCATGAGGCAGCTGCTATCGAGAAACCGGCAGGTTTCGTCAGGCGCATGCCGGATCTCTCGCCCGCCTCCTCGGGTGAAATGCTGACCCAATCCGGAAATCCCTCGGCCGCCGCCATCGCCACCGAATCGCGCAAACTGTCGGTAGACACGTCTTCCTGTCCCTGCACCCAGCCAGCGCGGTTGTAGTCGCAATCGAATCCTTCGTCACGGATCGTAGATGCAATCAGGTCAGCGTTGTAGTATGCCGCTTCGCAATAGCGGTGGGCGAACTGCCGGGCCAGCCGCTCACGTTGCGCCGCATCGAATTGGGCACAGCAATTCCCGAGGTGCCTGAGGACACGATCGTAGACAACCTTGAAATAACGCCCCACCACTACCAACCCTTCGTTGCGCCCCGAGCTGCCGCTGGCGGGATCGTCCATTTCCAACACGACCATGCGCCGACCGGCCGGTGCCCGGCGGGCCCAGTGATAGGCACATCCACCGCCAGTAAAACCAGCGCCGATCACGACGACGTCGGCCGCGTCCGGCAGCTTTGCATCGGCGTTTCCCCAGGGGTGGTTGGCCAGTGGATTCTCATCGAGCAGCCACATCGGTGTCGAGGAAACCGGCCCGTCGACTCGCAGGCACTTTGCGGCGGACGGGATTGCGACAAAGGTCTGGCAAAGTGCCCATTTAACGAAACAGAACCAGCGCACGAGAAACGGGCGGTCGCCCCAGTTCATGAGGCGATAAGTAGCGCCGGCCTGAAAGTCCTGT
>CAUZJQ010000002.1:0-51148 GCA_963580095.1 Lentisphaeria bacterium
CCGAACACGTCCTCGTCCCCGAGCAGGTCATCCAGCTCGTCCTGTGCCGGCACCACGCATGCCAGGCAGAAGAATAAGAACAGTCTGAAGATCAATCGCATGTCCGGGCTTCTCCAGTTCAAAAAAGGATTATGAAGGGCACACGCCTAAAATAGCCTCGAACCAATTCAACTCAAAGCAATTTCAGTCAATCGGAAAACACCGGCCGCACAACATCGAAGCAGTCGCTCGCCTGCCGCAGAACCTCTTCGCTGCCAACAACGCACACGGCCCCGTTCGTCGCAAACTGGCGAAGCAGATCTGCATGGTCCTTAACCTGCTGGAGCGTACAGTCCAGAACTTGCTCGCGGCGTTGCTGCAGTTCCGACGCCGTGACGTTGCTCAAGTAATTGTGCAAAGCGATTGCACCTTTGGCATCCGGCGTCCGCGGACTATCCAGACCGCCCATAGTCCCGATGACGAACCGCTCAAAATCAGCTTGACTGAGGTCGAGTCCGGCGATGTAGTCGCCCATCCGGTCGTAGGCCTCGAGCGTCTCCGACATTTTCGGATCACGGTAGGACAGACAGCAGAAGTTGCCGGACAAAACGGCAAAACTGACGAAGGCGCCATACGCATTGCCTTGCACCCGTACGGTATTCCAGAGATACTCGCGGCCCAACAACGTCTCAAGCACTTCGAAGCTGCCATGGTATTGGTAGCCGGCATCATACAGATTGGCACCTTTGCCGACGTATTGGATTTTGCTGGGGATAATCAACCCTTCGTTCTCTGGCAATGGCTCGAAGGTGTAGATCTCCGGTTCATAGTGCGTGTCGCTCAGCACATCCAGCATAGTGGGCATTGCAGCCTGCACCGCGGCCAGTTCGTCACCGCCGCCGATTACATGGATATGCATGCCCTGACGCGAAAAAATATGGCGACGGATGGTCTGAAGATCCGCCAGCACCTCATCCGGCGACGAGGCCAGATCCTTTTCGAGTTGCTCGAGGAAATAGTATTGTGTCAGTCCGCTGGTGACCTCACGGTAATGTCCCACCTGTGAATGATAAGCTGCCAGTCGTAGAGCCGCGAAACGGTGGCCGCCGGGGATGACCTGCGCCTGCATCTTCGAGCGCGAAATCGTCACCAGCTCTTTTATTCGCTCCAAATTACAGAGATCGCAATCGCCGTTAATTTCCGCCACAAGACGACCGAATTCCGGCACGTTCGAGGTCAATGCCTTGCCACCGACCGAAACGCGTGAAAACACCGTTTCGCGATCCCCCCGGCGCAACCCCGCTGAATAGCTGCAGGCGATGCCTCCGGTGTGAATGCCGATGTCCTGAGTCAGCTCAACGTAATCACGCTTCGTCGTGCCGGCTTGCAGCAGGATACGTGCAAAAATTGGCAGGTACGGCAGAAGCCGCTGTGGCAGCCCACCGACATCGAAAGCAAGCTGCAGGTAAGCGATGCCGTTGGTGGGCTGCTCGGCAAATGACAGCTTGGTAGCACCGTCATCGATCAACTCGAAACTCAGCTCTTCTTCCTGGCGGTCAACGCATGACAGCGGCAGCTTTGGGATGGTCGCCAGCGCTTCGGGCGGATCGGGTTGCATTTGAGCAGCCAACAACGCCCTGGTCTCCTCGACCAACAGTTCGAGCTCGGCCGGCGACAGGCTCGATTTGTGTGCTGCCAGTTTCGCGCCAAGCGCCTCCAACCGCTGCGGTTCAAGTTTTGGATCTGGCGTCATTGCCAGGGTAACGCTGTGCGGGTTTCGCAAAAGCAGGTCGGCGATCATGTCCTCGAAATATCGTCCCGTCGCGATCTTTCGTTTGATGGCGTCCAGCGTCTTGCGGTAGTACAGGTGCGTGAACGGGTCGGCATCGTACAGCCATGGCGTCACCAGCGTCAGTCCGTACACCAGGCCCTTCGGGTATCCCCCGAAATTAGCTTCGCGCAGGTCGAACTCGATGGAGTTAACTGCCGCCTCGATCATCTTCGGATCGAGGCCGTCATCGGCCAATTTCTGCAAGGTGGTCTCGATCAGATCCACCATCTCGGGTACGCGCTCGGCGTCAGTCCCCTTCAGGCCGATCGAATAGTAGGTATCCAAAATGTCGCCCTCGTACCCCGCGCAGAAAACATCCTCTCCCAGGCGCGAGTCGACCAGTGCCTTGAACAGCGGCGATGCTGGGGTCCCGGACAGGATGTGTGCCAGGATCCCCATCGCCATGTGTTCTTCAGCCGCCGTCGGCTTACCGACCAAAATGGCATGCGCCGCATACGTCTTGCCAGCGGTGCTCACGCCGCTGGTGATCGGGTAGGAGGTCGTGTGCTGTTGCGGTTCGAAGCGGCGTTGCGGCATCACCGGCGGTGTCGGTTCGCAACGGTCGGCGTCCTGCAGGTAGTCCTGGATCTGTTCCAGTTGCGGTTCGATCTCGAGATCACCGTAAAGCACGAACAGACAGTTCGACGGATGATAACAGGTATCGTAAAAAGCCCGGAACTCTTCGAACGTCAGATCCGGAATGAACTCCGGATCACCCCCAGATGCCTGGCCGTAGACGGTATCGGGAAACAACAGGCGATCGAGCTTATCGGAGAACAACTGCTCCGGATCCGAGTAAGCCCCGAGCATCTCGTTGTAAACGACGCCGGAGTAGATCAGCGGCGCGTCGACGTTTTCCAGCTCGTAATGCCAACCCTCCTGTTTGAACGTAGCTGCGGTCAGTTTCGGGCGAAAAATAGCGTCGAGATAAACGTTCGTAAGATTGGTGAAGTCCTGCAGGTTCCGGCTGGCAACGGGATAAACCGTGCGGTCCGGGTAGGTCATCGCGTTGAGGAACGTATTGAGGCTGCCCTTGAGAAGCTCGGAGAACGGTTCCTTAACCGGATAGCGCTCCGAACCGTTGAGTACCGAGTGCTCGAGGATGTGCGCCACGCCCGTGTGGTTCCCCGGCGGCGTCCGGAAACTGGCCATGAAGACTTTGTTGTCGTCGTCGCACTTGAGCAGGATCAGGTTGGCGCCGGTTCTCTCGTGGCTGAATGTAAAAGCCTCGTTGGCGATTTCATCGATCCACTCCTTTCGCTGCAGACGAAAGCCGTGAATAAGATCATTGAGTTCGTACATCAAGCCTTCCGGATCCGGGTTGGTTCTTGGAACCAATCCACACAAGTTAGCTGCAGGCAGTCTGTATTTCTACATGGGGGCTCTCCCCTTTTTGCTGAAAAGCTGAACGAAAGAACACAAAACGCATCCAGGCTCCCCGCACCTGCACTCCCGTTCCGGCGACTCCTACCGCGGCTCGATCTCGATCGTCAGCGGATCGATCCAGCGTTTGTGCTCGTCGCCATAGTAGAGATAAGCACGGCTTGCCGGGCCAGTGTAAGTGCCGGGCACCGCAGCAATCAGGTCCAGCGGCAGCTCGACGATCTGCTGCGCCTGCAGTGATCGCCAATACAACACCACGTCACGGCCGATGACTTCGTACGCCGCGATGCGCTTCGCGTCGACCAGTTCCTTGAGTTGATCATGGCGCACCTCCAGCCCCCCCGGAATGCCGATTATGGCGACAGGATTCGGCACCGCCTCCTCACTGCGGTTTCTTACCGAAATCTGCGCATTCACCAGTTCACCTTCACGGACTTTCTGATGATTGAGTGTCGCTGTCAGTTCGATCAGGCACGCGTCGCTGGAGTCCGGTTGCGCGGCGTTCATCTGCACCGCAACGCTACACGGCATGCTCGCCCCCCCCGTCAACCGGAGTTCAATGGTGTGTTTGCCGGGCGACATTAACTCGCTGACATCAGTCAATTCAATCGTCGTCTGCGTGTCACTGTCGAACTGCACGGGCGTGCCGCAGCGCCGGCCGTCGACATAGAGCGAAACGGAACCCGGCTTGCGGTCGCTGGCGCGGGCCTTGTCATAGGCCATGATCGCCCGCAGCGCCAGAACAGTCGACTGGGTAGACCCGTAACGCCCAGCTTTGCAGCTCTCCGCAATCCAGCGAATAGCGCTCTCGACGTTGCCGGTGTAGCGATCGTTCTGCAGCCACGCCAGCACGGCGAGCGCTGTCGTCTCGACCTGCAGCGATATGCCACTGCTGCCGACGATCGATGTGGTGGCGCCATCGACAACGCCTGATTCGGCCTGCGCCTGCCCCAACTTGTCCAGCAATTTGACGGCACTGTTGCCGCTCGCCAGTGCGACGTTCGCACCGAGCGCAGTTACATAGCTGTTGCTGCCGGCATGAGCGCGCTTCAGTATGCTGGCGATCTCGGCCAGCAACTTAGCCGGCGGCGTACCGCTCTGCAGGAGTGACCACGTGATGTAGGCATCCGAACAATCGCGGTCCTGAATCCAGGTGTGCAGGGCCCGGCGCTCCCGCTTGAAACCGCCGGCGCCATCGCGCGCGGCCATCACCCAGTCTTTCGTGCGGCCAACCATGGAGGCATCCACCGCATAGACCTCGGCCATGTCGGTGAACTGCAGCAACCCGTACGCGCTGAGCGCTTCGTGCGCCGGCGCCTGGCCGAACCATTCGTAACCGTTTGAGCTGCATTCGAAACTGGTCAGCCGTTTATAGCCCTTGTCTAGCAACGCACGCCCCCTGCTCACCAGTTTCGGGTCGATGCCGGCATGGGTCTCGAAGTACTGCTGAGCCATGACTACCGGGTAATTCGTCGAACTGGTCTGCTCGAAACAACCATGCGGTTCACGTAACAATGCGGACACCGCATCGGTCAGATTCGCCAACGGCGCCGGGTACACGACGATCGCGGTGCTGATGCTGCCCGGCACCACGCTCTCGGGAATCGTGACTGTGACGACGCAGGACGAGTCCGGCTCGAGCTTGCCGCCCTGGGCAATCTGCATCGGAAACCCGCGCGGCACCACCTGGATATGACGTGTCACCTGGTCGCTGTAGGCGTCGGCCGTCCCTGTGAGTGTAAGGCTGATGTCGTCACGCCCGTCAACCGGCAATTCAATGATGCCACGACCGCGGTCCCCGGCCTGGAGATCGACAATGGTGAGATCGTTGATACGAATCTTCGGGACGACATTCGCCGTTAGACGGACGTCGCCCAGCGTCGTGCTGGTGCCGTTGACAACAGCAACCGGCAGGCGGATACGGTCACCAGCAGTGACCTCGAGCGGTAGTTTCGGCTCGATGTAGAACGGGCGTACCGACTCGATGTAGATGGTGCCTGAGCCGATCACGCCGTCGCCGTCGAACGCATCGGCCGCAACCGTAAAACTGGTGACTGAATCGCTAAGCGCGAATTGCACTTTTACCTCGCCGGTCGTTGCATCGGTGCGGATGCCGGCGTGCCAGTAGAGTGTTTCCGTGAAGTCAGTACGTTCATCCGGCCGGCGTTGCGGCCGGTGCGAGTGGGCGTACTGGCGGATCGTGACGTAGTTGCCGCGAAACGAACTAATGCCGGAGGCCTGATCGAAATCTTCATCTGCAAACTTTAATGCCGCGGGCAGCCTGTCCCGCCCTCTTTGGTTCTCCTGCTTACGAACCCTTTTGGCGTCCATCGCGATCCCCGCCACGGCAAACGGCGCTGGTGGTGCTGCTTGATTCATCTGCGGCACCGGAACCGCAGCAGGCCCTTCCATTGCCCGTCCGACCAAAACATCATCATCAATCGGCATCGCCATGTTGAACGCGACATCGGCTTCAACATGAAAATCGTCGAGCCTCTCGGCCTTGAACCGCATAGGCATGCGGTTCATCTTGGCGATTGGCGGTGCCTGCGGCAGAACACGACGGGCGTCATTGCCATACTTGCTGACAAATGACTTCAAATCAGTCACAGCAAAACGGCGCCACCCCTGCGTGCCGAGCAGTAGATCGACAGCGCGCGGCGAATCCGGATTGCTGCTGTCGAGATAGACATGCGCATCTGCCAGGTCACGCACGTCATTATCCAGAAAAACCATGACCGGCAGGCGGGGCGCCTGTTCCCGCTTGTCGATCATTTCCAGCACGGTCTCATCGGTGACGGTCATGCCGACAACGGCGCTCACCGGTTTGCCGTCGGCACCTGTGGTACGCACGGTCAACTCGACCTTGTCGCCGGGCACATAGCGTTTGCGGTCTGCTTCGATCGAGACATTGACCATCTTCTCCGGCTGTCGAAAGACCAGGCGCTCGGCTATCGGCCTGCCCGCGGCATTAAAAACAGTCGCGGTCAACACCCCATCGATCCCAGGCGGTACATCCAGACGTATCTCCGCCGGCGTTGTGCCCGCTGTCATTGTTGTCCCTGTCAATTCTTTTTCGCGCTTGTACAACCGGACATCCAGTTCCTGCTCCATCGTCGATGCGAGTTCCAGGACAACCGGCCAGCGATAGTCGAAGCTCTCATGAACCGCATGCAGTGCGACGCCGCGGGACACCGGCTTCGGCAAGTCAAAGGTCCGCTCAATGCCGGCGGGTTCGTCGATGCGCAGCCGATACGATTCGCCGGCTCGCGGCATGAAGGCGAAGCTCCCCCTGCCCTCGTGTACCGTTCGAAACGTCGTCACTTCATTGTCGTCGGAATCGAGTACGACGCCGGCGATGTCCGCTGGCTTCCGTGCCGGTGTGCGTGCTTCTATATAGACATAGTTGGCGAGCCCGGCCACCAGGTCGCCGCCTTCCGGGTACATACTTATATCCAGGGTCTGCAGCAAAATTGGAATCGTCTTGGCCGCAGTCTCAACAACACCCCCGTCCCGTACGACAAAGGTCAATGTGCCGTCGCCGGTCTCAATACGGTTCGGCAATTCGAATCTGGCTTCGCAATATCCTTTGGCGTCGATCTCGGTGGCGCCCTGATACACATCGATGCCGTCGATCGTGGCGACAATGTCGACGGCGGCGCCGGCGGGTACGCCGCCTTCGGCGCGGCCGGCTTCGAGGATGGCAACGACGTCGTCGCCCGGACCGTAGCCCTCGCGGACAAACTCGATCTGGGTATTGAGCCGCGGCGCCCGATAGGCACGAATCTCAAATCCACGTTTGCCGGCCGGCATCGCCACACCGTTGCCCTGCACCTCAACCGTGTACCGTCCACCGGGTTGACCGTCCGGGACCAGCCATGTATAGGCCGCGACGCTGTCAATAATTTTGGAGTAGCCGCTGGTGATCTGATCGCCCTTGGGGCCGGCAATCACAAAGGCGCAGGAAGCCGCAGCGGTCATCGGCTTGTGCGTATGCGCATCGAGTACAACCGTGCGCACATAGACCTTCTCACCGGCACGATAGATCGGCTTGTCCGTGCTCACGTGTCCCAGGTAGCGGGTATCGCCGCCAAGTGATTTTACGATGGCGTGGGCCGGTGGATTTTTCGCCCATACTTTGATCGCGAGCCCGGAACCGAAAACGGTGACGAGAATGGTCGACAGCAGGAACAGTCTCTGATTCAGTTTCATTGGATTACTCATGGGGTGAAGCGGTGAATAGGTGAAGGATGAAGGGGTTGAGGGTTGAAGATTGAAACTGGAAGCTTTCCCATCCGTTGCCGGGACACTTCCCGGTTTTTTCCGGATCAACGACCGAACGAAGAGGTGTGCACGATGCTCCCCTGCCACTCGAGCACGCCGCCGCCCATGCCACGGACCATCTGCCAACTGCGCCCGAGACCCGGGGTCCCCCGATCACGGAACTGTGAATTCCGCAACTGATTCAGATAACCGCGGATGTCCGGGTGACCTTGCAAGTGTTCGCGCCGCGCTTGCGGGAACGGCACAATGACGTCGGAGACATACGACCGGCAAAGCTTCGGCCACAGCGCTTCAAACAGATTTGCACTCGAGAAAATATCGCCCCCGACAATCCGGCCATGCACCACGACAACCACGCCGACTGTACGCTGCAGCGGCATACGCAGACGATCGATCGCTTCGCGCATCCGCCGTTCAACGTCCGGCGCCTTGTAGAACTCATCGTAATCGCTGTTCCTCGCCTCGACCTTGGCAGCGGACAATTGCCGGTCGATGTCGTTCCACACGCTGCGCTGATCAGCAGCCGCAGCCGCTAGCTTACGGACGCTGACGGCGGCGACGGCGCTGGAGGATTTGAAGCCGACACCGGCGTCCCAACGTCCTTGTTCGACACAGTATACGTCAATGTCGACAAACCCCGAACGCGGCGGCAAAATCACATCGACAGCGATTGTGCGGTTTTGTTTGCCGCCGAGGATCATTTCGCCGGCCATCAGGAAAAGGTGGTGATCGGAGACGTTGCGCACCTGCAGGCGATTGACAGAGGCCGCCTCGCGTTCGCGGATTTCCAGCCAACCGCTGCCGAGGGCTGCATCCAGCGTCTGGAGACGCTGGTGTGTCGGGTGCCGCCAGCGCAGTTGCAGCGGATATACAGTCAATTGCCCATACTGCTGGGCCACACCGATATCGAGCCGGTCAACGAGGCGGGCCAGGGGCGGCTGGTCGACCGGCTCCGGCATGGGGCGCGGGATGTGGATCGGCGGATCGGGCTGGGGTTCGGCGACTGTGCCGTGGTCGGATTCCAGGTATGCCGGCCGGCCGGCCAGGGCCAGGAAGAATACAGCGAGTGACAAAAATCGAGTGTTCATGACGCCTCCATTGTGGGCTTGCATCAGGCAACTGGCGAGCCATTCAACAATGAAGACGTCCGAACACTGATATTTCTTAGTACCTCAGCAGAAAAAAATATGCCATTGACCAGGGATCCGGCTGGATCAGTGGCCGTGGCCTTCATGGCCGTGGCCACCATGGTCGTGGCCACCATGGTCGTGGCCACCAGCATCATCGACAGCTCCCGGTTCGTCACCAGCATCATCGACAGCTCCCGTCAAGGCGAACGACGTCGCGACGAATATGCCGTCCTGGACTTCACCAGCCATGTCAGCCTCGGCGCTGCCCGAACAAAGACCAATTTTGTGGGCTGAGATTTCCACGCCTTCAATCCAGTAGGCTTTGCCATCGACCTTGACCGCAGCCTCACAGCCCTCGGCATCTGCCATTTCGAAGATGCAACCACCGCAACCCACTTCATAAGTCATCGCCTCGGCAACCGCCGTATCATTGTTCCCAGAGGCGGTCGGAGCGATCGGAGCGGTCGGAGCAATCGGAGCGGCCGTGTCTTTGCTGCCGCTGCAACCGGTGATCATCATAGCCGTGAGCACAGTAACGGCGAGTTTTGTGTTGATTCGAGTCTTCATTATTTTGTCTCCAGGGTTTTTGGGACGGCAATCTGCCTCCCGGGTTTCTCGGAACAATTGCAACTGAATTTGCGGAGCAACCTCCTTGTTTGAATTTTCAATAATTTGCACGGCATTCATTCGGCGGCAAGCCGGGCGAAACGAAAACGGGTCTCCTTAATCAGGCAGTAAAGCACCGGCACAACGAACATTGTCATCAATGCAATGAGCATGCCGCCGAAACACGGAATCGCCATGGGGACCATGATCTCGGCGCCGCGTCCGGTCGAGGTAAGCACGGGCAACAGGGCAAGAATGGTCGTGGCTGTGGTCATCAGGCACGGGCGAATGCGACGCATGGCACCTTCGACGACTGCCGATCGAATATCGGTGATCGAGTCCGCAGTGCCGCCGGCGAAGCGTTGCTCGAGGTAAGTCGTCATGACAACGCCATCATCCGAGGCAATGCCGAACAACGCCAGGAAACCAACCCACACAGCGACACTCATGTTCACCGGCGACACCTGAAAAAAGTCGCGGGCGTTGGTGCCGAACAGTTCAAAGTCCATGAAACCCGGTTGTCCGTAGAGCCATAGCAGGATAAAACCGCCAGCCCAGGCGACAAGGATACTGCTGAACACCACCAGCGTCACCGGTACAGATTTGAATTTCACATAGAGGATCATGAAGATGATGAACAGCGCCAGCGGCAACACGATCCGCAAGGTTTTACTGGCCCGCAACTGGTTTTCGTAGGTCCCCGCGAAAGTGTACGAAACCCCTTGGGGAATCTTCAGTTCGCCGCTGTCGATTTTACTTTGCAGATACGCTTTGCAGTTCTCGACCACATCGACCTCGGCAAAACCGGGCCGCTTGTCAAGCAGCACGTGTCCGATGAGGAACATCCCTTCGCTCTTGATCGTCTGCAGCCCGCGCACATAGCGGATCTCTGACAATTGCATCAAGGGAATCTGCTGTCCGTCAACTCCGGGGACGAGCACCTGTCCCAGGTCTTCGATCGAGTCGCGGAGCTCGCGCTGGTAACGCACGCGGACCGGATAGCGCTGACGCCCTTCGACAGTCGTCGTAATATGGCGCCCGCCGACGGCGATCTCGATAACATCCTGCACCGCGCCGACCTGAATGCCGTATCGCGCGATTGCATCGCGATCGATGTCGATCTCGATATAAGGTTTGCCAACGATGCGGTCGGCGATGACCGCATCGGGTTCCACCCCCGGGACCTCCTTGAGCAGGCGCTCCAGTTCGAGGCCGACGCCCTCGATGGTTGCCAGGTCCGGCCCCTTGACCTTCACCCCCATCGGTGCCCGCATGCCGGTCTGCAGCATCACAAGGCGGGCGGCAATCGGCTGCAGCTTCGGTGCCGATGTTGTGCCGGAAATTTTGCCGGCCACGGTGATCGCCTCCCAGATATCGTCGGCGCTGCGAATGCCGGGCCAGGCAGGGCGCCCACCGTTCAGCTCCGGATCGAGTGCCGGTCGCCAGACTCGAAACGGCATGCCCCCGGGATCCCTGATCAGCCGGCCGTCTTGATCACGTTCGAAAACGCCACGCACCTTGTACGGCAAGCCGTCCAGCGCGATAACCGGTTCGTTGAGTTCATTACGAAAAAAGTCTGTCGCCCGGGCGTCAAACTTGAAACGCAACCGTTTGCCGTCACGATCGACGAGGTACTGGGGTTTGTAGTTGATGATCGTTTCGATCATCGAAATAGGCGCCGGGTCGAGCGCTGATTCGGCGCGGCCGATTTTGCCGACCGCCGAAGTAATCTCGGGAATCGCAGCAAAGGCTTTGTCCTGCTTCTGGAGGACATCCAGTGCCTCGCCGATGGAGGCATGCTGCATTGTGCTTGGCATGTACAGATAGGAGCCCTCATCGAGATCGGGCATAAACTCCCGCCGCATTCCGAGACAGATCAGAACGCCAACCAAAAGCATAAGCAGCGGCACAATCAAAAACACCGTCTTGAAACGCAGCAGGAATTCCAACAGGCGTTCGTAGTATCTGGCGAACAGCAGAAAGAAAGTCAAAAGCCCGGCAATCGGCCCCATCACGACGACAGCATTGGCGACGAACCCGGCGGCCGGCCCCAGCGGCAGCCAGTGCTGCGTCAACAGGATGCCAAAGAGCACGGCCAGCAGCAGGTTGGACAGTTTGGGCAACCACACCACCAAAGTATCCGGCAGCGTTGGTGCCAGCAGATGCCACGCGGCGATGCCGACGACGATGGCGCCGAGCCACCAAACCCAGAAAATCCAACATGCAGCCCCCGCCGCGACGAGGCTCCAAAGTACCACACCGCGCAGCTGGCGTGAACTGATGCGGAACGTAAAAAACCAGTGAGCCAGCACCGGTACGACGGCCAGCGCCAAGATGACCGAGGCAAACAGTGCGAAAGTCTTGGTGAAGGCCAGCGGTCGGAACAGCTTGCCCTCTGCACCGATCATCGTGAACACCGGCAGGAACCCGATGATCGTCGTGGCAATCGCGGTCAGCACCGCTCCCGCCACTTCGCTACTGGCGCGGAACACGACCTGCAGGCGATCCTCATCGGACGGTGCTGAATCGAGGTGGCGCAGGATGTTCTCGCACATGATCACGCCCATATCGACAATTGTACCGATGGCAATCGCGATGCCGGACAGCGCCACGACATTGGCATCGACGCCGAAAGATTTCATCGCGATGAAACACATCAGCACCGCCAATGGCAATGTGCCGGCGATCACCGCCGAGCTTCGCAGGTGCATCACCATGATGATGATGACAATAATCGTCACCAGAATCTGCTGGCTCAGTGCCGTCTTGAGCGTGCCCAGGGTTTCGTATATCAGACCGGTGCGGTCATAGAACGGTACGATCTCTATTTTGCTGACGGTCAACCATTCCGGACGCTCCGCGCGTGACGTCGATGCGACCCAGTCGAGCCATGCCGGGTGGTCGAGGTGGCCCCTGTCGAAGGCGCGGAATTGCCGGTCGGCGGCAAACTGTCGAACTGCCTGCGCACTGACTTTGCTGTAGTCGATGATGACCTTGGCCGGCAACCCGGGCGAGATTTCCGTGATCTTCTCTTTCAAGGCCTTGATCGCCGCCAGGGGATTGCCGCCATAGCGTACGACCGCAACGCCGCCGACAACTTCGGCGCCGCCCTTGTCTAGGGCACCACGGCGCCATGCCGGCCCTAATGTCACGTTGGCGACATTGCGGATATAGATCGGGACGTTGTCGTTCGCCTTGATCATCGTGTTTTCGAGGTCATCGATGTCGTTGATGAACCCGAGGCCACGGATGACATACTCAACCTTGTTGACTTCGATCGTCCGGGCGCCGACATCGACGTTCGACATCTTGACCGCGGCAAAGACCTGATCGAGGGTGACGCCGTGGGCGCGCATGGCGTCGGGGTCGACGTCGATCTGGTATTCCTGCACGTAACCGCCGACTGATGCGACCTCGGCGATACCGTCGGCCGACAGGAGGCTATAGCGGATATCCCAGTCCTGGATCGATCGCAATTCATGCGGATCCCAACCGCCGGTAACGTTGCCATCCTCATCGCGACCTTCGATCGTGTACCAGAAAACCTGGCCGAGTGCCGTCGCGTCCGGACCAAGAGTCGGCTGCACGTCCGGCGGCAAGGTGTCTCTCGGCAGGCTGTTCAGTTTCTCGAGGATTCGGGATCTGGACCAATAGAAGTCGATGTCCTCCTTGAAAATGACATAGATCGAGGAGAACCCGAACATCGAATAGCTGCGCACCGTCTTGACGCCCGGCATGCCCAGCATAGCGCCGGTCAGCGGCTGGGTCACCTGGGCTTCGACGTCCTGCGGCGAACGCCCCTGCCACTCGGTAAAAACGATCTGCTGATTCTCGCCGATATCGGGAATCGCATCCACCGCTACCGGCTGGCGCGGCAGCCAGTCGATCTCCCAGTCGAACGGCGCGACGATGACGCCCCAGACAACGGTGAAGGCGACCGTCAAAACAACGACCAGCCGGTTGTGCAGGCAGCAGTAGATCAACCTGTCCAGCAACCCAAGCTCACGGGGATTGATTGGCAGCGTCGGCTCATTCATCCTTATGACTTCCTTCGTGATGACTTCCTTCGTGATGGCTGCCTTCGTGGTGATTTCCTGCGGGCGGTGGGGCTGCTCTGCCCTCCCCGGCAGGCGACCATTTAGGGTTCATCATGCTGGGCTCTGCCAGGATCTGCCGGGCACTGTCGATCTTGAAGTTGCCGTTGGTTACGACCAGCTCGCCTTCTTCTACTCCGGACTGAACCAGGAAGAAATCACCAGCTCGCGGTCCCAGGACGACTTCGCGTCCCGCATAGCGGCTCGGATCATCGGGGTTCTGCACGTAGACGACGGCCCGCCTGCCTGTGCGCAACGCGGCGGTGACGGGGATAACCAGCGGTGCCAGATCGAGTGCGGAGTCCGCACTGACGAATCCGAGGTCTTCGGCCTTGACCAGTGCCATGCCGCACACCGGACATGGCCCCGGTTCATCCCGGACGATTTCCGGATGCATGGGGCTTACCCATTTACCCGCCAGATTCGCGTCGAGTGTTCTGCCGGCGGCGGACAGGCCGGATTCCACGACCGCGCGGACGAACATGCCGGGCTTGAGTTTACCATCGTCATTAGGCACATTGACACGAATCTTGACGGTGCGCGTTTTGAGCGTGAGCACCGGATCGATGAAGGAGATCCGGCCAATGATCGTCTCGCCGGGCAGTGACTCGGTGGTGAACGTCACTTCCTGCCCATAGCGCAACCACGGCAGGTCGGACTCATAAGCGTCGAGCTTGACCCACACCTTCGAGAGGTCGGCGATCCGATAAATCGGTGTTCCGGTCTGCACGTACATGCCTTCTTCGGCGCTCTTCTGAATGACAACGCCGCCGATCGGCGCATTGATCTGGATATGATCAGAGGGTTCGCCACGCGCTTCGATTTCGGCAATCTGTTCCGGCGTCAATCCCCACAGCCGCAGCTTGTCCCTGGTCGCGGCCAGGGTTGCCTCTGCACTCTTTCGCACCAGTTGTAAAGTACTGTCCTTCACGGCCGCGACCGCCTTGATCGACTCGATCAGTTCGGCTTCTGCAGCGAGAATGTCGGGACTGTACATCCATACCATGTGATCGCCCTTATTCACCGATACGCCGGTGTAATCGACATAGAGCCGATCCAGGCGGCCCCCGACTCTGGCGGTGATCGTACGCAATTGTGTTTCGTCGTATTCGATCGACCCCACCAGTCGAACCTGCCTTGCAACCCAGCGTCGCTCGACGGGCACCACCTCGACCTGTGCCAGTGCCCGAGCCTCTGCAGAGAGTCTAAAATCCGTGGAGGCCGAGATCAGCATCATGCCGCAGACGGGACACTCTCCCTCTCCGCGTGATCGGATCTGCAGGTGCATGGAGCATGTCCAGACTATTGCCACATCAGCTTTGGGACGCGGCGCAACGGCGGCGCTGGTGTCATGTCGAGCCGCAGCAAGGTCGAGCCGCCCCATCAACCAAATGGAACCGAACAGAATGATTGCCCCGATCACCGGGATAACGACGGCGATCTTTTTGCTATTCTGACTTTTTGATTCGTTTGTCATTGGTCCGTCTCCTGGTCAATTGTGAATGACTTCCTGGGGAGCGCCCGGCCCGCGAGTTGATCCAGTCGTGTCAGATGCAGACGGAACTCGAGTAACGCCCGCTGCTCTTCGAGACGGAACTCCAGCAGCGTCCGCTGGGCATCCAGGAAATTGAGAAAGTCCGTTTTTCCGGAGCGATAGGCAGATGCCAGAATCTCCAGCGAGTGCTGTGCCTGCGGCAGCAGCGATGTGTGGTACAAGGCAATACTGCGGCGGGCGGTTTCGAGATCGAAATGCGCCTGTTTAACTGCGAATCTCGTCTGGTCTTCCATCGCGGCAAGCAAGTTTTGCATGCCCCCTATTCGAACCTCGACTTCGCGAATGTAGGCGTTGCGCTGTCCGAACCAGGGTGTCTCTCTATGATCGAGGTCGCGCTGCGGCATGAAGGCAGGGGCTTCCTCACCAGTGCCGCTGCTCAGTCTCATACGGTTCTCGAAGTAGCCCGGCCCCATGGTTGGATCCGGATAAGTCATGCGCCTGGCCAACGTAACCGTCGTGCGCATTCGCGCGATACGCAGGCGCTGCTCCTGTAATTCCTGGGAACCATCGATGGCAAGGTCATAGAGTGTTTTCAGATCGGTGTTCAGGTCGGCATCGGCAAGCGATGTTGGCGGGCCGAGCACGGCGTCTGGCAAGCGACTCAACAGGGAATTGAGGTGAGCGATAAATGTCTCCCGCTCCTCTTCGAGTGTAATGATCGCGTCACTCAAAGTCGCCAGTTCCACCTGTGCCATGATCACCGCGTTCGAACTGGAAACTCCGCTGCGAATCGCCTGCAATGCGACATTTGTCACCCGTTCGAGCAGTGCCTGGCTTTCTTTGTTGACGGCGACCCCTGCATCGGCGAACAGGAGGCGGTAGTAGGTCTGGCTCAACTCTGTGACAACATCACGGATTGCAATTTCATGCCGCCGTCGAGCTATCTCGACGGCTTCATCTATGAGTTTCCCCTTCAGAGCCAGTGCATCGGGAAACGGAAAGGACATGGCCGCCATCTGCTTATGACCGGTCGGGCCAACACCTGTTTCCAGTTGCTTGGTAAAGGCGTTGTATTGCTGCAGGATATTGTCGAGCTGGGTAGCCTGCGGGTACTGTTCCAACGTTGCCTGCAGCTGCGCTGCCGCTGCCTTGATCGTCGGATTCAAAATAAGCGCCACCCCTGTCAGCATCGCCAGATCGATGCCCGTCGCCAGCCGCGCATCGAGATTCGGGTCGGCCGCAAGCTTGCGGAATGCGGCATAGTCTTCCGGGCCCAACCCCGACAGAGTGGCGGCGGGCGCATCATTCGTCAGTGCGGCTTCCCAGCGAGCTTTCGAGTGCATGAGCTGCCGCTGCATATCATCGAGAAAATCCGTTTCGGGAGAATCTCCAACAGCGACCTCAGTCAAGGCCGATTTCGCAGCATAATAGGCGTCGGGCTGTGGCTGTTCGAGGACATCCGCGAGCACGCATTGGCGACTTCGGCTGGCACATCCGGACATCACGAACACCAAACATAAGTTCAGGAAAATGCCGTATGGACGACTCATAGCTGGGCCTCCGGTGTGACAGATGATTCGGGAACAAGGCCGCCCGTCAACTGTTCCAGACGGACGAGGTATTGCTGATAGTCGGTGACGGCACGCAGTCGGGCAAGATTAAAATTGAACCACACCCCCTGAGTCTCCAGAAAACCGGCAATATCATTGACCCCGGTGCCGTGCCACTGCTCGGCGACTTCCATGGCTTGCGCAGCTTGTGGAATCAGACTTTTCTCGTAGAGCTCGATCAGTCGCCGGGCATTTTTGAGCCGAAAATACACCGCACGCAAAGCAGCGCGTGTCTCATTCTCAATCTTCCGCTGCTGCTGGACGGCGGAGGCATGCCGTAATTCCGCCTCGTCAACACGGCTGCGATTACGACTGCGCCAGATAGGCAGCGAGATGCCGATACCGACCATCCAGGCGTCCTTGCCGCTGTCGGCGACGTTTCCAGTGGCGTCACCAGTAAGCACATGCGTAGAGTCCAGGGTCAATGACGGCCGATTTTGCAGCTCAGCGAGACGCACGGACTCGGCTGCCTTGTCGACCTGGCCGGCAGCAATCTCGATTTCCTGCCGCTGCCCGAGCGCCACTGCTTCGATCTCCGGCAGCGACGTCTGCAACAGTGGCAATTGTGGCGTCACCAGCTCGCCGAGCGGCGCGTCGGATGGGCGATCCAGCAAGGCATTGATCTGTACTGTCTCGACCTGTTCGAGTTCGCGCAAAAGAATCAGGTCGTACGACAGCTGTGCGAGCTGACTCTGGGCCTTGAGCACGTCGTTCAGTTTTGCCGTTCCCTCGGCATATCGCGTGCTGGCGACTTTGAGGACGTGGTTGAGCAACCCCTGGTTCTGTCGAGTAATTTCCGCAGCGCCACGAAGGTAAACGAGCTCGTTATAACTGACCGTCAGATCAACGATAAAGTCACGAATAGCCCGATCATATTCAGCGTGCCGGATACGGATGTCACGCTCGACAACCTCGCCAGCCTGGGCGAGAGTCCCGGGAAACGGAAACCGTTGTGAGAGCCCTATGCGGTATTGCTGCGGGCCGACTCGCGTTTCGACGCTGTCAACGAAATAATCCAGGCGCAATTGCGGATCCGGCAAGGCAAGCGTCTGCGGCAGTTTCGCCACCGTCGCCTGCCATTCGATCAATGCCGCTTTGATCGACGGATTCCGCTCCGGCCCCTGACGAATCAGGCCCGGCAGGTCAACCTTGGCAATAGAATCCGAATTGGCCGCAAAAATACCCGGGCCTGCGGCAATCGCGACAATGGCGATCAAGTAATGTCTGCAACGATGCATGGCACCTCCGCGTACCTGGCAAACAAGGTGTCGCCAGAGACTGTCGTGTCAATGTCAGGTTTTGTCGGATCAGAATTCAAAATAGTCCGCTCCGTAAATCAGGGTTGCGCCCAGATGCCCGGTCACCGCGACCAGGACACAGGCAAGTCCCAACAAGATTCCGTAGGTGATATCGCGTCGCTTGTCGCCGAACCGCGCGAGGTGCTGCATGACCGCCGCCGCGATCGCAATCACGGCTGTCGTCACACCGGCCCAGCGATGACGAAACAGAGTCGTCTGGAGATCCTCGGGATAATTCGCATGCATCGCATCGACCCAGCCCAGGCTGGCGGCTGCAAGGGCACTCAATGCGCCCAGCGGCAGTATGACGCGGGTACTGGCAAAGGATTCGAGACGTTTGCAGGTCGTATACAGCTCCAGGAACAGCACCAAGGGGATGAAAGCGATCGGAAAATGCACCACCAGCGGATGCAGTTTGCCGATGAGTTGCAGAAAGCTGTTTGGCTGGCGACCGTCGTGATCATCCGGAACCGGGAGCGCCTGTTCGGAGGTAACGGACGCAGTGGCAGTTTGCCCAGAATCAACGGTCGCGACTGCTCCGCCAAGGTTGCCCAGGTACTGTTCCGGATCGGCAAGGAAATCCTTGCGGCAGCCACGGCAGCAGAAATAGATTTCCTGTGCCTCGTAGACTACTGAGAATTTCTTCGAAGCAGCCTCATCCGTGGTGACAGGACACCACGGCTGGCCAGGCACATCTTGTGCTTGGCCGATAGCATTCAGCAGCAGGAGAAAGATGCACAGTATGCATCCCCGGATTCGGGTGTGAGCATTCATCTTGATCAGTGATCTCGCTTTCAGGTCCGTGAGCGGTTGCGCCGATGGCACAACTGGAATCGCCAGTTGCAATTCTGGCGTTGCAACTGGAACTAAAATGCGGCAGGGCGCCGCAGCGAGGTCAGATCAGCAGGGCACAGTTGTCCTGGAACAAGTGCCGGGATGGGAACTGCCGGATCAAGGCCGAATGGTAGGCCCCGGCAGTCGACTGGAAGAGAGGCGGATCTTCAACATGGAAAAAAGTGTCGATGGCCGCAGCTCTATACCCGCAGACGCGGCAGGGGGCCGTCTGCTGCGCGGTGTAGCCTGACATCTCGCCCAAGCGGCGGCAACAGGACGTCGTCAGAATGTCCGGCGTCACAACCGTGACAGCAGTCGATGCGGAAGCGGCACAACAACTTTCCTGGTCGCCACCCTCTTCGACAGCCGCGGCGGGCGCAAGTGAGCATACCCCGCAGGATTGAACGCTGAAGGTCCCCTGATACGGGCAAATGACCCAGCCTACGCCTTGCGGGAGTATGCAGACCGCCATCAGGATGAGGATCATCGATGCTGAATGTATGTACTTCATTCTCTTAAAGTGGTGCATGAACTTTCCGATGTCAAGAATACAGGCCCCTCCAGACAACGCCCCGGGAAACCTTCGATTACCCGTCTGCCATTGCCATTGATGGCGCAACATTCGGACCATCACCACGTAATCCCTCCGGGAAACGGAGATTATTCAACTTCTGCAATCACATGAATTGCTGCAGATGCCAGGTCGAGGCCGCAATGCTGCTCGCGAGCGCGCTCAACTGTTCACTGGCTGCAATCGGAGCCGGCGTGCCATTTGAGGCGAATGGTGGAATGCTTCGGAGGTATCGAAGCAAAGGGCGTGGAGAATTTGATGAAGTCCGGCACGCGTTTTCGCGCCTCGATACGGCGGAGCTTGACCAACTTTGCAGCAAACTCGTTGCCACTCCGCTCGCGGATCGTGATATGGAGATGGCCCGCATCCACACCTTCCCCCGGGCGCCTCGGACGAACCGACCCCGCCACCGTCAAAGCGCCGTTTTCTTCCCAGGCGGATCCCCAGAGTTTGACCTCGCGATTCTGGCTAAGCCGCATCTTGAGATCTCCTGATTTCTCAAGATTGCGTCGCGTGACACAACTTGTCAGCAGCAGGCTGAGCCCGATCATGCCAAAACACATGTACGTCGTCTTTCGCATTCTCATACGTCACCGTGTGGAATAGAGTGGTATTGTTACGAGCAGAAATTACGAACAGAATTCCGCATTTCAATCTGCCAGGCGAGATCCCGTGATACCTCTTCCCTGTCGTTGTCAGTCAACGCGCACCCGTTTCCTTGCGGCAGCGCCCCATTATTTAACTCTATATCTTGCAATGCAATCCATACGATTATCAAATTATCTGTGTTCGCGCACTGCCAGCAACCTAATCCTGATGCCAACCAACATTCCCTGCATCTGTCGTTTCACCACCTGATCCCGGTTTTATATCACCTGGTCATGCCAAAGGCGCGCTTCATCACTTTTTATGAAATTGCACCGCTATGCACCGATAACAGGGGAAGTACGATTGCCCTAACTTTATTATTTATCCACCAGCCATTTTGTATTTAACAAATCGCTGTCACATCCTCCGGTTTTTTCCATGAGGCTGAATAGTAAAAACCGTCACCATCTATACCATCTTCAATAATACGGAACACTGCTTCTCGCAGTGCCTTTATCTGTTGCTTCGCTGATTAGCTTCGGACTAATCCAATAGCCGCCATCCCAATAAGGAGCTATGTCTTCTTCGTCAGGAGTGAATAGTTTTTCTTTATATCCACCGCCTACCCTAATTGTAATCGATCGGAGTATTGGCCCATTTGATAGTTTTCCCCTGCGCAAACCTTTTGAATCTGAAAACTTCTAAATCCTGTGGATAAGTGTCCTTGGCAATGAAAGCAGCCATACGTTTCCCGACCCAGGGAGAAGTAGAAAATCCTCCACCGCTAAAACCGATCGCATAGTAAAGGCCCTCTATGGTCTCCGCCTTATCGAGTATGGGCATTTGGTCGGGTGTGACGTCATAGGTACAGGCATAGGTTCGGTGGACGAATCCTTCTTTCATGAAAGGCAGCGTAATCAGTAAATTCTTGTGCATTTCGTCGATTGAATGAAAGTTCGCCGTCTGTTTATAACTGTCAGGATCGATCGGATTCCCGTATTTCTGGTAATAAAGATCCTCTCTACGACCGACAAATAATTGGCGATCTCCTTCCGGACGCATGTATAGATTTGCTCTTGAATCGAAGATGATTCGACGGAACTTGTCTTTTGAACCCGGTCCGACTTGGAAAAAACCCATTTCCGCGATATGGGGGCGTACGGGAACATTTATCCCAAGCTTTGCGAGCTGCGGTTGCCCCCAAACCGAGGTCGCAATAAGAATTTTAGGGGCATTAAAGTCTCCCGATGCAGTTTTAACACCCGATACTTTATCTTCATTTACCCGTATATCTCCAACTTCACAGCCTTCAACAATTCTCACACCCGATTTTTTGGCGGCGAGGGACAAGGCATAGGTTGCTGACATCGGATCTACATAAAGGCCACCGGGTTCATAAACAAATACTGCATCGTCTTCCGTACCCAATCCAGGTTGTAGCTCTTCTGCCTCTTCAGCATCAATCTGCTTCAAATCACAGCCCGCGCTTCTCGCTACCTTTATCGTATCTTCAATATGTCCCAGAAGAGAGGCTTTACCCACCAGGATATATCCGATGTGATTAACATCAATGGGAATAGAAAAACGTTCTTCAAAGGCCTGAAAGAATGCTTGCCCTTCTAGTTGTGTTTCCGAAACTGTTGGGTCACTTACTGTCCCTCGGATAACGCCTGCTGCACGGCCGGATTGACCCGATCCGATATAGTGTCGTTCCAATATTAAAACATCTTTGACCCCTATTTCTTTGAGATGCAAAGCCGTGCTCAATCCGGTTACTCCGCCACCTACAATTATTACATCTGAATGTTGCTTCATCACTCTCTTAAATCACTAGTTTATTTTCCATAACCATGGCGCGTGCGTGCGTCATGGTGTCGGCCAGCGGCTTCTCTCCAGGGACAGGGCAGCCATGTTTCAATGCCGTCATCTTGACACTCTGATGCGCCTCCGGCGAAAAGGCCCAGCCAACAGTCCGGCCCAGGGTGTGTCACCCAAGTAATGGGCGCCAATTTTGAGCAGCGACCATAGCACTATTGCGACAGCACCGCCCCACCAGATCGGCAGCCAGACAAACAGCGATGTCAACAAGAATCCAGCCCCTTGCCAATCCGGGGATCGCACGCCACTGACGCGCCATCGGTACGAGCGCGCCAACGACCGTCCGGACATGATCGAGGCCCACCTGCTGCAATGCATGCGACTATGATTCAATGAACAGCATCGCGAAAACCAGAGTCGCGAAGTCGAAGCCGAGCCGGCAACCAGCACATGCTCCGTATGAAAACACCTGCTGACTCGCAGCGGCAACGGTATAATGGCGCCAAGAATCGCTGGACGATGAGGATAGCGAAGCCAGTGAACAACTCGGCCTAAACCTCGGCGACCAGACTGTCGTAGTACTTCGCGTAGTCGTCGCGGTCATCCGTCTTCAACACAGCGATGGCAGTTCGCGGGTGTTCGTTGAGCTGGCCGGTGATGTTGTACGGCACCAGTGCGCCCCAGTCAAGAGTGTCCTGCAACGGATTGACATGTTCCGCCAGGAAATCGTAGATCGGTCGAATGTGGAATTTCGGGTTACGCAGGAAGCCGATGAGCAACTCGGTCGGGCAGTTGCCGGCACCGCGGCCGAGCCCCATCATCGTTGAGTCCAACCGGTTGGCTCCCGTGACAAGTGCCTCGATCGTGTTGGCGAAGGCCAGTTGTTGATTGTTGTGGGCGTGGATACCCACTTCCTTGCCGACGTCTTTCATGGCATTCTGGTACTTCTCCACCAGGTAGCGGATCTGCTCATGGTACAAGGCACCATAACTGTCGACGACAACGACGGTGTCAACCGGCGTTTCTGTCAGCGTTTCCAGACACTGGTCGATCTCGGCTTCTGAGACTGTCGAAATCGCCATGATGTTGCAGGCAGTCTCGTAGCCCTTGTCATGCGCGTCCTTGATCATATCGACCGCCGTCGGAAGCTGGTGTGCGTAGGTCGCGACACGGATGACATCCAGCACACTGTCGTCTTTCGGGAGAATGTCGACCTTATAGTCGGTTTTTTCCGCATCAGCCATGGCGGACAGTTTGAGCGGCGAATCGTTATCGCCGACAATCCGGCGGATATCGTCCTCGTCACTGAACTTCCAATCGCCGAAAGCATCGCGGGAAAAGAGGCCCTTCGATCCCTTGTACCCGACTTCCATGTAATCGATGCCTGCATCGATGCAGGTCTGATAAACGCCTTTGACAAACGAATCATCGAAGAAATGATCGTTGATCAGGCCGCCGTCGCGCACGGTGCAATCCAGCACTTTTATATCCGAACGGAAAGTTATCCAGGGTGCCAGCTTCTCTTTCATTTGAGAATCTCAACTTGAGTTATACGTCGGGCAAATTCTAAACTACGCCCACAACGGAATATGTCGA
This sequence comes from Lentisphaeria bacterium, assembly GCA_963580095.1. Taxonomy (GTDB): domain Bacteria; phylum Verrucomicrobiota; class Lentisphaeria; order JABSQK01; family CAJWLW01; genus CAJWLW01. The sequence goes on from CAUZJQ010000002.1 coordinate 23,118, forward strand.
GTGCTGACGGGCATTTGGCGCATGCGTGAAGTTGCGTCTCCCAGGTGCCTACGCCGGATCGTTGATCACACACTACTCCCACACCGACTGTCTTTGCAATCTGTTACATCCCCCTAAGCCGGCAGCTGCAACCAGAGTAGTCTCAACAGTTCAGCGCCTCGGTGGGCGTGTCGCTGCTGATCGTTGCCGCCATTCTTCCTGCCGCACATGGCGTCATTCACGGCAATGGTCACAGCCACGGGCATGAGCAAGAACACCCGTGCGGCGCGTGTCCCGTCGGTCCATCAGTCGAACTGCCGGGGCATCATCATTCGCCTCATGCCGCGGACGAATGTCCGACCTGCAACTTCTTCGGCGCGGCGTTGAGTGCCGACGGGGGGACGGTCCTGGCCGAAGCGGTTGAGGTTGCACCTTCCTCCCGATTTCGCCAGACCTGGAGGTCTGGGAACTCGCGCCAGCCCCAGGCGCGCGGCCCACCCACCTGGCTTCCTCTTCCCTGCTAAACCACACGATATCACAAGGCCGCCCACGACCTGACGGCCGTTGATGTGGTCTTCGTAAAAGTCGTCGTCCGACTTTCGGCACGAACGCATTCCGGTAAGTTCCCACCTATGAAGGAGTCTGTCCATGAAATCTCTGATGAGACAAGCAGTTGCAGTCGTATTGAATCTTTGCGTTGTTATTCACCCCGCACTTGGAGATCCCTTGAGAGTTGATCAGGGGGACTCCCATTGGCGAATCACAGGAGACGACGACGACCACCACCACCACCACCACGATATTTGGAATGACCCACAGCCTCTCGGGTTATCACTTACAGACAGTTGGCTGGCCCCATGGCCACATACCCATTTCAGCCGGCAAGGTACACCCTTTGTTCACGGATTTGGACTGGAGCCTGCCTATCTGGATCGTGATCTGTTTTTGCATTTCGCATTCCACCGGGAGAAGGATGAAGTGGAGTTCGAAACAGAAATCGAGCTCGAATGGGCACTGACGCGGAGGCTGGGAGTCGTCGTTGAAGCGCCATTCATTCAAAGCAATCCTGATGTCGGAGACACGGATTCCGGATTCGGAGATATGGCTATCGCTCCCCGCGCGTTGCTGTATGAAGGTGAAAAGTTTCTGCTTTCCGCGAATTTCGAGATCAGTCTGCCAACCGGTGACGAAAGCCGCGGCTTTGGCGGCGAAGAAGTGGGACTGGCTCCTTCAATCTCAACCTGGCTCGATCTGAGCCATCGGACAGCGCTCATGACACAGATCGGTTATGAGGCCGGAACAGAATCCGGAGATTCCGAGATATTCTATTCTGCTGCGGTCACACATTCACTACGAGCAGGCACGAGAAGCACGAAACATGATTGCCAACATTTTCCGGCGGGTATGGTGAATCTGATCTTGGAATTTTCCGGGCGAACTGGGTTGCATGGCGAAGAAGACGGTGAAAGCAGTGTGGACCTTCTTTTCGGATCGAGTATTTTGTTGAGTCCGAGTTGGGAACTTCGCGGCGCCTATCAGTTTCCAGTCGTGGGTGATACCGATTTTGAAGATGCGGTCATATTCGGCATGATCTATCATTTTTAACAAACACCCCAACTGCTGCAACGCGTCGACAACCAGGACGGTCCACCGAATGCGGAACGTGCTGACGCGCGCCCGCCTCGGTGACCCTACTGTTGTGCATATGAATGTGAAATAAGCTCTGACAATCGTCGAGATGCTGGAGACAGGCCATTCGGGACAGCCCACTGACAATCCCTGTTGCAACGAAGTACTGTTTGTGGTAATCTAAACGGCATGAAAAATAGCCTCTCGAGATTCACCCTTATCGAACTTCTCGTCGTAATCGCTATCATTGCCATCCTCGCATCGATGCTTTTGCCGGCGCTCGGGAAGGCAAAGCGCACGGCGAAGGCCGTGCTGTGCCTGAATAACCAGCACCAGATCGGCCGGGCCCTGGCCCTCTACGCCAGCGATAACGATGGCTTTTTTGCGCTTTATGCCGAGGGCGAAATTTTCGGCGGCACGCAGCAATATCTCAATAAAAACCTGATGTGGGGGCAGGAGGACACCGTCTGGCAGGAAAACGATCCGCGCAAAATGAATTCCTACCTCGGCGTCAGCGGCACTCCCGGACCGTCACCGAGCGGGCCAAGTACACCTGGGCCGGATTCGAGCCGCTGGTCCGGCGTCACCAAGTGTCCGTTCGATGAAGGATACAATCCGGGTTGTGAGCTGGCCGGGGGCTGGAGATACATGGACGGTCCGTTCTGGTGGGTGTACGGCTCCAGCTATCTGTATAATGTCATGGTCCTGGATCCGACCGGGCCGGATTTTTGGGGCGGCGGTTGGCAGGGCTACAGGGTTCTGGCCGAACGGCGTTTTTCGAGTATCGGTAATCCGTCAAGATTAGTCATGTTGTCCGACTACGCCCGGATGTATGCTGAATTCTTCAACTGGCCCGATGTCAACTACTTAGACGATACGCGCGGTCATGGCATACCCGAAGGAAATTACACCATGAACGTCACCTTCGTCGACGGGCACGTGGCCAAGACGCGGGTCTTCGAGCCGCCGAACCAGTACGTCAACAGCGATTACAGCTTGATAGACGAGTGATCGCCGCTGGGCCCGCCGCATGATTGCATTTTCCGGCAGCGAACGTGTATGGTAGCGACGTGAAAATGCATTTCGCATCAGTCGTGATCCTGGGGCTGCGTGAGGTCGAGGCGGACATTGGGCTGGGACAGCCCATGCAATGAACGGGCGCGGAGATCGGATCTGCGCATCCGGAACCGATTGGCTCGAGGCGCTTTCTCAGGATGAAGGAGGAGATCTCTGCTGGTGAGAACGTTCGATCCCCCACCTCGATAGTTTCTCCCGTGCCCATTTTCCGCTTGACCTCTTCAACAACAAATGCCGGTTCGTCGTCTCGGTGCAGGGGCAGGCTAGCAGATCGCCGTTGGCCAGGCGGGTGAGGCCGGTTTTGTACATGCCGCGCGGCCCGATGTGGGAGCGCCGGGCAGGCTGGCGCGTCCAGCGGCAGATCTCGTTTTGGTCCAGGCCGGTGAATCCTGCCAGGTACGCGGCGTACCTGGTGTAGTCCGGGGCTCCGGCATTGCGGGTCCGGGCGAAGATTGTTACTGATAAACTGATAGCAATTGACACAGATGACTGACAATCCGTACCACGCACCAGAGCCTGCGGCGTGCAGCCAAGACCGTAACGCACAGAAACGTATGCTGGTGATGAAGGCCGTGTCATACATTTTTACGACCATTATCATCCTGATATTGGGCGTGATTTGCAACGCAATTTATGCCACCTACCATCCGGGGGACGGCTGGACATTCATTGTCAACAGTCTCTGCTATGCCGGTGCACTACCCGGGATGCTTATCCCGTACTACATTTTTCTCACTAAGGCCGGCCGGCTTCGCTCACTCGGTTTTTGTTCGGCGCTGATTGTCGGGAGTACGTATCCTGTTGCCCTTGGCGGACTGACCCTCCTTGGGTATCGTGTTGGACTCGATATGACTTGGGACAAATTGGTCGAGAGTTTTCCGGGTTGGCTACTGCTTGCTACAATTGTACTCATTCCCGGTATCCTATTGCCTTGGCTGGCGGTCCGTGTTGATCGTGCGCTGTTTGGTGAATTCAAAGAACCACAACATGACGATGGAGAGGGACGGAGTTCCGCTGCCGCTTCACTCCGTCCCTCATCGTAGACGTTAGGTGTAATTAGAGCATAAAAATCTATGATGAAATCAGAAAATAAAATACTGCTTAATGAAATCTTGAAACATTCGTTCAACGGTCAGGTGCTGGGCGACAAGTAACCGGGGAGATGCGACAAATGCCCAACTTGGCGCCTCGACGGACTATTCGAACTTCAAAAACACCGCGCGCTTCTGACCGGGAAGGGCAAAATCGAAGCCGCAACTGCGAAAGACCGATTCGGAGGCTGTGATCGCCATCAGTTCGGCGACCTCCAACTCCTTTGCCCGCTCGACACAATGCTCGACCAAGGCTTGCCCGATACCCTGCCCCTGAAACTCTGCCGCCACACCCAACGCCTGAATTTCCGCCAGTTTGCGTGAGTACACCTCGATCGCGGCAAAGCCAATAACACGTTCCCCATTTACCGCAACGAACCCGTGCTCCGCCAGGTGCAATAGTTGCTTGTCGGTGCGGTCGAGCAGTTGCAACTCCATTACAAAGGGGGCAAGCAAAGCCTCAATACCCTCAATGTCGGCATCGGTCGCAACACGGATGGTCGTATCATCGTTCATCGCGGCGATTAACCGAGTGACTGCTTGACGAGATCCGCCAGAGCCCGATTGTCTGCATCCTTCCCGGTGGCGGCAACGAGGTCACGGACGGCCTTCATTACCTTGCCCATCTCTTTCATTGACGAGGCACCAGCGGATTCAACCGCCTGGGCGACCAAAGCTGCGAGTTCATCCGGGGTCAGTGACTCGGGCAGTAGTACTTGGAGGATTTTGATCTGCGTCTCCTCCGCCTCAACGAGATCTTCGCGCTCACCTTTGCGGAACATTTCAATAGAGTCCTGGCGCTGTTTGACCAGGCGCTTGACCATGGCGATGACATCGTCGTCGGACGGAGACTTGTTGTCGCCGCTCTTCTCGAATTTTATGATTTCACCGCGCACCGCACGCAGGGCATTCAGCGCCTGTACGTCCCGAGCACGCATGGCATCTTTGATGTCTTCATTGATCTGATCAGAAAGTGACATGTGGAATTATGGATTTTGGAGTGTGGGTTGAAAGAGAAAACATCTGGCAGGCGGATTCAAGACGGAAAATGAATTGCCTCCGTTGCTCATAATAGGCGGAATTCTGAAAAAATCACCCATTATTTGTCAACTTTTGCATGGATTAGGTCTCTAACATAATGAGATTGCGATGTCCTGGAATCTACAACTCATTAACTGCAAGGATGTTAAAGAAACCTGAGATTGATTGGAGGCATGGTCAATTCAGCAACTGGGCCCACGGCCCATTCGGAGAGAGAGGAAAATGAAAAAAACAACACATACCGGCCTCCTGCAACTCTGCGGCAGCGAGCAGCTGCTTCTGCTCAGCGTTTTCGGCAGTACCGAGCTGCGCGAGGCGATAGATCGGGAGCTGCACAGCCGCGCGAATGCTGATACGGTCGAACTGCACTGGAACGCATCGCCGTGACTTCCGGGCTGTCCCGATGGATAGACCATATCCGACACGGGAAACAGCCCAGGAAATCAAAGTTGTATGCGCCTGAGCAGCCAAGGAAAAACGGAATTCTGCACCCGTTCAATTCGTCAGCTTCGGATCACAAACAGTTCAACCGTACAGCGGACCGAAGTTGGCGCAGGCGCGGAAATCAGCGCCTTCGAGATCGGCCGTCCCAAAGCAGTTCCAGGCGGACGGGCGAAAGACTTCTTCCTCCGCGACGTTGTGCATGTAGACCGGGATGCGTAGAATCGACGCGAGACTGATGAGCTCGGCGCCGACATGGCCGTAGCTGAAGGCACCGTGATTCGAGCCCCAGGCATTCATGACGGAGTAAACATCGCGAAAAACACCGTTGCCCGTGGTGCGCGGCACAAACCAAGTGGTCGGCCAAGTCGGATTGGTACGCTGATCAAGGGCATCGTGCACGTCATCCGCTAATGACACGGTGACGCCTTCGGCGATCTGCAGAACCGGCCCCTGGCCACGCACCAGGTTGATCCGGCATAGGGTCACCGGCATACCGCCGCGTGTCCGGAAGCGTGTCGACCAGCCGCCACCCGGGAAATACTCGGTCATCGACGGATGCCAGGTTGTGGCCTCGAGACATTTCGTGACTTCATTGTCGGTGATTTCCCAGAACGGCTTCATCGCGGGTTGGCCGTCGATTGTTTGTGCACCCGTGCCGTCCAATGCAGCCGGTCCAGAATTGATCAGATGCAGGACGCCGCCGGCAGCATCGCCATCAAGCGTGTAGCCGGTGACACGTTTGACAGCATCCGGGCTCCAGTACGTGCGAACGTCCGCAAAGATCTGGGCGGCGTTGGTGATCAGGTGACCGAAAAGCATGGCAATGCCGTTGAGCGTGTCGTTCTCGGTCGCGATCATGAAAGGTGGGCGCTTGCCATTCCAATCGAACGAGGTCGTCAACATGGCCTCGAGGAAATCGCCGTTCGGCATGTGATCGGTCCATTGCCGTTGTCCCTGGAAGCCGCCAGCGATGGCGTTGTGACCGTGGGCTTCCTCGCCGAATCCGAGGCCGGCCAACTTCCGGTTGCCAACCATGAGGTCACGGGCAATCAGCGCGCACTTGACGGAAACTTCCCATTCTCGATCGAGATGCTTACGGCTGCGTTTCTTTTCTTCCGTGTTGTAATCGCTGCCTTCAGGGCAGTTGGCCTTGACCCATCGCATCGCTTTTCGGTACTCTGCCGGGTCGTAAATACCTCGCTCGATACGGCGAATGAACTCGATCATGTCAATGGCTTCGACCCGCATACCGAGATAGGACTCGAACAACTCGTGATCGGCGTACGACCCCATGATCCCCATCGAGATGTTACCCATGCCGAGATAAGACTTGCCGCGCATCGTGGCGACAGCGATACCGGCACGCGCAAAGCGCAGCAGCTTGACCTGGACGTCATCGGGGATCGACTTGTCATCGGCATCCTGCACGTCGCGCCCGTATATTGTGAACGCCGGCACCCCCTTCTGGTTATGCGCCGCCTGCACGGCTGCAAGATAGACGGCGCCCGGGCGTTCCGTCCCATTGAATCCCCAGATCGCTTTCGGGATCAAAGGATCCATGTCCATGGTCTCGGAGCCATAGCACCAGCAAGGCGTCACGGTAAGCGATACCCCGACACCTTCCCTAGCAAACTTCTCGGCACAGTTCGCAGTCTCCGCAACACTGCCAATACAGGTGTCGGCGATGACGCATTGAACTCGGGTGCCATTGTAATACTTGAGGTGACTGGAGAGAAACTTGGCAACGGTCCTGGCCATGCCCATGGTTTGCTTCTCGAGCGACTCACGCACACCACCGAGACGACCGTCGATCGTCGGGCGGATCCCAATCTTTGGAAGTTCACCGATGTAACGATTTTTCGAAGGCATGTCAGACCCCGGTCGGGTTTCAGGTTTCAGGTGATATCGTCGTCATCTCACGCTTCATCGCGCCTTTTCATCGTGCATCACCCCGCAGTGAAAATCTATTGAGAAGAGCAATAAAGTGTGAGGCCAAGGTTGTCGGTCAGCAGAAGCGATTATGAGTGAGACGCAGACTCACCCGATATTTTTTTTGAGCACCTCGAACGGTGCCTCCCAGGGTGCCGGATTCTTCGGTTCGAATTCGGCGGTTTCGAAGGAATTGCCAACTAGCGCCTTGCCCTCGTCCAACGAGTTCAGGTCACCGCCGGCAATCATCTGCATCAGAAAGTTGCCGACGGATGTCGCTTCCACGGGACCGGCAATCACGGGCCGGTTGATAGCATCGGCGACCATCTGATTCAAAAGTTTGTTCCGGGTGCCGCCACCGACAATGTGGAGGACTTCGACCGGGCCGCCGCGCAGATCTTCGAGGCGCTCGAGAACCAGCCGGTATTTCAACGCCATACTTTCGAAGGCGGTACGCAGGATTTCGCCACGCGTCTCCGGCACCTGCTGCCCGGTATCGCGGCAGTAGTCCTGAATTTTTCCCGGCATGTTGCCAGGCGTGCTGAAGGCCGGATAGTCTGGATCAATGACAGCGACATGCGGATCCGCGGCTTTCGCCATCCCGGTTATTTCTGCGTAGTCGTAGTTGTCACCTTCACCGGCAAAGGTGCGGCGACACTCCTGCACGATCCACATGCCGGTGATATTACCGAGCACGCGAATGGTGTTGCAGATGCCGCCTTCGTTCGTGAGGTTGTAACGTTGGCTCTGGTCATTGATGATCGGCACCGCCGTCTCGATACCGAGCAGCGCCCAAGTTCCAGAACTCACATAGGCATACTCGTTGCCCACCGCCGGTACACCGGCAACCGCAGAAGCGGTGTCATGGCTGCCCACGGTGACGACATTCAACTTCGCCTGGATCTCCGTTTCAATGGCCGCGGTGAGCGGGCCCAGCGTCGTGCCGGGCGCCGTCGGCTCCAGAAAAATATCCGGTGGTATGCCCAGCCGTGTGAGAATCTCATCATTCCATTGGCCAGTACGCATGTCCATGCAACCGCTGGTGCTGGCGATCGTGAACTCGTTCGCGGTCACGCCGCTGAGCCAGTAGTTCATCAGGTCGGGCATGAACAGCAACTGGTCGGCGATCTCCAGTCGTTGCGGCGTTTCCTGGGTCTCGGCAAAGAGCTGGAAGACGGTATTGAGAAACATGATCTGTATCCCGGTCCCGGCATAGAGTTCGTCCATCGACAGGCGCTCGCCACATGCTTCCATGACCCGGTCAACACGTGGGTCGCGGTAGCAATGGGGCATACTAATGAGTTGCCCAGTGCGGTCAAGGAGTCCATAATCGACCCCCCAGGTATCGACCCCGACGCTGCACAACGCATCACCGAACTGCGCCACCGCCTGGGCCAGACCGGTCTTGATTTCACTGAACAAACGAACAGGGTCCCAGTAAATGCTGCCGAGGATATTCGTGCCGCCGTTCGGAAACCGATGGATCTCCTCCAAAGTCATTCGGGAACCGTCATATCTACCAACCACAACACGACCGCTCTCAGCGCCCAAATCGACGGCGGCGTAACATTTGCTTTTGCCCATGCAACTCCTCATTCGGCTGCCGACATAGCGCCGTAGAGATTTCCTACTGATTACACACGGACGGGAAGATCGTATTTCATCCAACCGAAGTCAAATAGTGCAGGGGATGAACAATCGACAACTACACTTTTTTTGCGGTGTATGAAGGTTTTTTTTATCAACATATAATATTCACAATATCCTGTAATTAAATTATTTACACATCAAAACTTCGGTTGAACCATGAGTCTTATCCTAAAATTTATGAAACCTTCTCCGCACCCATCGCATCGAAAGAAATGCTTAGCTTGTGGATTGCTTGTGCCAGATGTTAGCACACAAAAGATGTGATGGGGGACGGGGTATAAGATAACCCGACGCGAGGTGGGATAATGAAAGACGGCGCTCGACACCGATTAATGGCAGTGGGGCAGGCCTGTGTGCTGGGTTTCGGTCTGATCCTGATGTCCGGCTGCAGCACCACCGAGCAGGCACGGCTCACACTGATCGAAAAGCCGAGGAAGAAAAACGCTGTCACGGCTCGCATGACCAGACGCACCCGACGCTCGCCGCAACTCCCCGACCGCAGTATCGGCAACGTATTGGCTGATCCACAGCCGCATGTTAATCGACAGATAGCTATCTCGGGTCTCGTCCGTGACGCTCAGATCAAACCCGTGTCACACGATCGGACGCTGCTGTCCCTGCATGTAAAAGATACCGATACCAACACACCAGAGATTTCTGCCTCACCGTATCCTGGCCAGGCTGCCGTAACTGATCCCCTCGGACAAGGCGCTACACTCCTTCGTCAGGCTTCCGAGAACGTCCGCGACGTCCCCTTCCAAGACCTTGAAGCCGACCCGATCGAGCAGATCTCCTATGACCTGCGGACAGCGGCCAGTCAAACGAAGGCGCTGTCGCTGTTTTACCAGGCCGAGGGCATGCCTGAAATCGCCGCCGCCATCGATCAGATCGCCGTAGGCTACAGGCAAGTCGGCGAAGCCTATGGGACGATCGCAATGGTCGCCCGCTACATTGCTGACCCCACCGCCACGGATGGCGGCCGAGACGTCGGCGACAATGCCCGGGTGGTCGTCGATGTACAGCCGGCGGAAAGATTTCAAACGTACATCCTGATGGCTGCCCAGGAACTATTGAAAGCAGTGGATTTTCTCATCGCGAATCGTGACGGGATCGACCGCAGCAGCTTTCGATTCGATCACGGCAAACTGACCAGCCAGATCGGCTTGGCGCTGCACTCCGTGGGGTATGTACTCGAAGCCGAAGCCTGGCAGTACCGAAAACTTCACGAGCCGGGCCTCGAACGCGACTTTCGGGAGATGAGCCAGGTATTTGTCAATCTTGGCGAAGGAATCGCGTCGATAAACGGTGGGTTCCGGGCCCTCGGCGAACAACTCGACATTCAGTTCCCGCGCATCGTCTTCGACAGTCGGGGCCTCACCATGCTGCGCTGCGCCTATGTCGGCTACAACAAGGCGGTTCTCGAAGACTGCCGAGCGAAACTCGCACAGCTCGACGGGAACGAACCGATCACGGTCCATGGTCGCCTCATACATGGCAACCTGCTCGAGGAAATGAACCTGCTGTGGGTCAAGATGGAGTCGGTCACTCTCGATGGACTGACGATCAATCTCGCATACGACGACGGTACGAATTCGATACACAACATGGCAGCCTTCTATGACTGGACCAAAACCATTGAGGAATGACATGAAACTACCGGCACGAAAATCAAACAGCATGCTGGCACTTCCAGCGCTCATGGCTTTGGTCCTGGTCGGATGCACGTCTACCAAAAGAGCGACGACAACGACGAGAGCAGACGGGTACGTGCCGACGTCCATCGAGCAACTGCGCAGCGACACCGAAGCATTCCGTGACCAGCGTGTCGTGCTCGAAGCATACATCCTCGGCATGGAGTACGGCACCAATACCGACGACGCCGATCAGTGGATCATGGTGCTCGGCCTGGAGCCGCAGCTCGACGATTCGATCGCCGGGCAGCTCATCTTCCCAAAGATTGAAGCCAAGGTGCGCGTTGCCGAGGACGGCTACAACCGGGAAATCCTGCGTCGCTGCTTCCAGATTTGTTCCGAAAGCCGACGCAAAGGCGGCGAGGTGACAATTTACGGTCGCTATCAACCGGAGGAGGACTATGCCCAGTACCACTCCGGCGTCGACATCCTGCTCGACAAGATCGCCGTCGGCGAAACCGTCATCAATACGGACTTCAACGACCACAGCGTATTCACGGAAAAAACGCCGGGAATGGTCAAGAAGACGTACCAGGGCGTCAGGAAAATTACTGATCTAGCCGGGACTGTGCTGTAGCCTACTTTCTCGGCATATCCAAAAACATTGCAGAAAAAACAGAAATTTGTCAAGAGTTTCCACTCCGCTTTGCAGTAACTGTAAATGAATACCGACGAACGGAAAAAAAGAATCACCTGTTCCTTGACTTTCTGGGCTATTTGCCTGTATCATAGATGAGATGTGGCGAACATGGCAGACTGAACAATATCAGCGCTTGCCAACGCCCACGGGAATTGAATCAGCTATGAACATTCTGGAAAAAATCAAGGCCCTTCACGATCGCGTCTTCGATGCAGCAATCGATGGAGCCCGCAAGTTGATAGGCAAGGCAGGCGACAAGCCGGTAACACTTCCCGTCCGTGTCGCCCCGTCCGACAAACGACCGCCGACGGACTGCCGCCGTTAAACTCGTTCCGGTGCATCGCCAGATGCACCATGCAAGCCGGGCACTGGAACCAAAGCACGGCGGTCCAGCCCCCGCTTTTTTCTATTTTTAAAATTCGGGAGTTTGATGGCCAGGATTTCTTTGCGCCATCGGCGATGGTGCCACGCCGTGCCTCGGGCATTTCTCGCCGCGACCCAACACAGACACCGAATTTTGCCGAGGGCACTTCGGCACCGTGCCGCAAAAGAGGGTCGCACGGGTTGCGGTTCCGGCGCCCGCGGCTATCCTGTACACCCTATGTCAAAAGATATCTTCTCGGAACTCTACCCGTTCGAATCCAACTTCTTTAAGCACGACGGACTGCGTCATCACTACCTCGACGAGGGCAGCGGCCCCGTGCTCCTGATGCTGCACGGCAACCCGACGTGGTCGTTCTACTACCGAGAACTCGTTTGCGGGCTCCGCAACCGCTTTCGCGTGATCGTCCCGGATCATATCGGCTGCGGATTCTCCGATAAGCCGCAGCGCTATCCCTATCGACTGCAGACCCACATCAACAACGTCGAGGCGCTGCTCGAACACCTCGGCATTGAACAGTATAGCCTCGCCGTCCACGACTGGGGCGGGCCGATCGGTTTCGGCGTCGGGGTAGGCAAACCGGAGCGAGTCGAGCGTCTGATCATCTTCAACACGACTGCCTGCCTGACGCGCAGGTACCCGATCGGCATTCTGGCCTGCAAAGTTCCCTTGCTCGGCAGCATCGCCGTGCGCGGCTTGAATCTGTTCGCCAAGTGCGCCGTGTGGTTCGCCAGTTGCAACCCGGAGAAGATGACGAAGGATGTCGCTGCCGGCTTTCTCAAGCCCTACGACAGTTACGCCAATCGGGTAGCAACACTCGCCTTCGTCCGTGATATTCCGCTGAACGACAAGCACCCGTCGTGGCAGGCCGGAAAAACGGTCGAAGACAATATCCACAAACTGGCTGATAAACCCGTCATGATCTGCTGGGGCACCAAGGACTTCTGTTTCACCGACCTTTTCCTGAAAGACCTGCGACAGCGTTTTCCGGAAGCGCACGTGCACGAGTTCCGTGATGCCGGTCATTATGTCGTCGAGGACGCCGGCGACGAGATTCTGGAACTGGTCGGACGATTTCTCGACGGGCGTTGAACTGTTCGACTCTCTCCGACATACACGCTATTGTACTGCCGCGCACAAAAACTGAACACTTAGCCTCATGAGGCAATTATGTATAGCGCATCGGATCTGCGAAAAGGGTTAAAAATCGAAATCGACGGTGCCCCCTGGCAAATCACCGACTTTGATTTCTGCAAGCCGGGAAAGGGCCAGGCCCTATACCGCTGCAAGATGAAAAACATAATCAGCGGCAGCACTATGGACAAGACCTACCGCGCCAATGACAAGATCGACAAGCCTTCTCTGGAGGAACGCGATTTCATCTTTTCGTACGCCGAAGGCAACACGTACATCTTCAGTGACAACGAAACGTACGATGAAGTCCGACTGGACGGCGAGCTGCTCAGCAAGCAAAAATGGTTTCTGATCGAGAACATGGACTGCAAGATTCTCAACTTCAACGGGCAGGCTATCGGCGTGACCCTGCCGAATTTTGTCGAGAAGAAAATCGCCGATACCGAACCTGGCGTCCGCGGAGACACCGCCACCAATGTGACCAAGGGCGCCAAGATCGATAACGGTTATGAAATACAGGTGCCGCTTTTCATCAACGAAGGCGATACCATCAAGATCGACACGCGCACCGGCGAATATTCGGAACGTGTCAGAAAGAGCTGACACTTGGCACAGCAAGGAGTGCGGGAGTTTGGGAACTCGGCATTCCCCATCACTGAGCTACTCCACGCCCCCGGCACACCATCATCCCGAGAGATGCAGAGTTTGAGCACCTTGCAGCTGCGCAGCGACGTCCTGCGCCTGATTCGGACCTTCTTCGACGAGCGCGACTATCTCGAGGTTCAGACGCCGGTCAGCGTTGAAACCCCGACTCTCGAAGATTATATCGACGCCATCCCCGCCGATGATCAATGGCTGCGGACCTCGCCCGAGCTCCACATGAAAAGGCTGATCCAGGCCGGGCACCCGCGGGTCTTCCAGATCGGGCCGTGCTTCCGCGCCGGCGAGTACGGCACCCGGCATCGGCCTGAATTCACTATGCTCGAGTGGTACTGCGCAAATGCCGATTACCGCGACATCCTGCAGGAAACACAGGGACTGCTCCAGGCTATCGCCGCCGGCCTCGACCGCCCCAACCCCCTGCCCTGTCGTAATAAAACCATCGATCTTGGCACCTGCGAGATTTGCACCGTTCGTGAGACATTTGCGAAATTCGCAGATGCGGATGCCGCAACACTGAGCACCACCGAATTCAATCGACTGCTGGTGGAAACTGTAGAGCCGCGGCTCGGTCGGAACTGTCCGTTTTACATGATCGACTATCCCGCCGCGATGGCAGCGCTGGCCCGAACGCCCCCGGCCGATCCAAGCATCGCCGAACGCTGGGAACTGTATATCGGCGGTCTTGAACTGGCCAACGCCTACAGCGAACTGGTCGATCCTGTCGAACAACGCCGACGCTTCGAGGCCTGTGCCGATCTACGTCGGAGCGACGGGCGCGAAGTATATCCGATCGACGAAAAATTTCTGGCAGCGCTTGAAGCCGGGATGCCGCCAACCGCCGGCTGCGCGTTGGGGATCGATCGACTGTTGATGGTGCTCGCGGATACCGATGATATTGCGGATGTATTATTCGAGTAGCTGCCGGAAAGACCCACACCGGCTTGTTCGAAAAACTTCGCGCCACCCTTTTTTCCACCTCATCCGTCCTGGCCGGTGCCTTGGGGCTTGCCCTTGTAGGACGCTTGCCGCTGCTCGACAGGAACTGTGCCCGAACTGGCCGCCAAGCGCCGCACGCAGATTGCTTGCTGCACCGACGCCATCGTGCTCGTCGTCACCGGCGCTCTGACGATGGACATGCCCCAAGGAAATCAGTTCATTCCAAACAGTCCCTTGCCCAAGCCGTCGGTGAGCATCTTGACGGCGCGTGCAGCATCGACATTGCCCGGGTCTTTCACGAGGACTGCATTCATTTCCTGGCGTGCTTCGTCGAGACGCCCGAGCAAGGATAGCGCCCTGCCCTTCAGATAGCGAGCAGTGAGGCTGGAACTAAGCAGAAATGCCGCCTCGGCCGCAGCCAATGCTTCCAGACCTTTCTGCTGCTCGGCATAGATGAAGGACTTCTCCTCCAGCAGAAGCGATCGCATCTCCGGCGTCGGTTGCTGTTCCAGCGCACCTTCGATCAGTTCCAGTGCCAGCAACACGTCCTTGCGCACGAGGCGAATATAATTCAGATAAAATGCAGTCTCCGAAGGTGCCAGCTCGATAGCCCGTTGATACATCATTTCGGCAAGCTCGAAACGGTCGAGACTCTTCGCCGCATTGCCAAGGTTCCCCATCGCAACAGCACACCACTCACCGCAGGGCTCACGATCCAGGTAGTCGCGGTACGCCTGGATCGCTTCTTCGAACTGCCCTCGCTCGAACAGTGCAATGCCGCACGAGATCAACAGCGCAGCGGGCGCGCCTGCTTCCATCGCGCCACGCAGCATCTGCAGGCGTGCATCGGCGAATCCGAGCTGACGCAGAAATTCGGACTTCGCCATCCATGCATCAGCATCCTCGGGTACGGACAGCAAGCGCGTATTCAATACCGCCAGAGCGCGCCGAGCCCGCCCGAGGTTGAGCAAATTGACCGCGTAGCCAACCGGGTCGTTCTCCGGCAAATCCCAAAGGCCGAAAAATAACTCAGCCTCACCGACGCTCATACCGCAATCTGTACAACAATCATCGACCAGCAAAACACCGCAATTCAGACAGAGTCCCGGCAACGGCACCAACGGACCTACGGGGCAAATATCGATGAATTCTTCGGCGCATTCGGCGCACCGCCAGGTGACACTGAACGCTGTTTCCACCTCCTTCGCGAGCGGCGCAACCTGCGTCACCTCGCAGAGCGACCGGCAGTTCTGACATTTTACGGGACCCACTGACATGCTGATGCGGGATTCGCTATTCGGTATGCGATCAAGTTTCTATGTTCACTGAACCGATCCTGTGGCCGACGAAAAACGGTCCAAGTCGGTCTATATACTGCGCTGTCTGCTGCGTTTCACGCATGTCCTCAACCAAACGCGACAGGGCATTGAGTTCACTGCCGACGAGGCCGATCAGAAATTCATTGTCGTTGCGGTCGAGACCGAAGCATTTCAACCGGATATCCCGTGCCAGACCAGCCTCGCCATAGCTGCGACCGAGCATGCCATGTTCAGCCAACATCATCCCACGCTCACGCGGCTCAAGCTGATAAAATGCAGGCTTGCGCCGCAACGGGTACCAGATGGCCCAGGGCCGGTCGGGATCGATCAGACGCCGCCGCGGTTGGCGCAGCAGCCAATCTTCCAGATCCGGCTCGCGGCCAGCCGCATAAGTGCGGCCAATCATCGTCAATTCAGGTATGGGCGTGAGTTTCGACAGATACTCTTTGCAAACCCGCCGCAACGGTTCGATCAAGTCGGCAGGATCCTCGGCGATAAACAAAACGGCGATCCCGGCTGGATCGCTGGCATTGGCATATACCACCGCTTCGAGGTTCGCCAGACTGAGACAATGGACAATGTCGTGCGGTTCCTGGGTGTCGGTAAAAGCCAATAACTGGATGTAGAGCCGACGGTCGAGCTGCTGCATTTCGCCCTCGATCGGCGCGCCAGTTTCGCACATATCCGGCGGCGGCGGCATAGGATGTGGATTTTTCGCCATGTGATCACTATACTTTATTTTTGGGAAGCGACGAGTCCTTATAGTTGCGACTTCGGATGTCCCAAGCGCCGGTCGAGCGGTACTTCTAAAGTTTGTTCGGCAACTGTAAACATATTCAAAAACGTCGGACTAAGCCGGGCACTATAGCCTCCCCTCCGTCATTCTCCTTTTTTAGCGCTCTTATCATCTCGCCAAGACAGAAAATCTGACGCTGCAGCAGATCTTTAGGATCTATTTTGACAATCTTGGCAGCAGATGGTTTGCATGGACCCGATATCATTCTATATTGACGGTTTGCCTTTAAGTCTTCATAGACAGCCATACACAGGTTGGAGGTCACATTTGAACGACGACTATCTCAAGCAGGCGATCGAGAAAATACCAGATCGAATGATCCTCGTTGTCATCGCCTCGAAGCGCGCCAAAGAACTGGCGCGCGGTTCCTATCCCATGGTCCCTGTCGATCGACGCCAGGGTGTAAACCACCTTGATGTCGCCCTGCAGGAAATCGCCGAAGGAAAGTTGAGTTACGAAGTCGAGAAAACGGCCTGACTCCCCCCCCCCTCGTTCCTGCGGCGTGCCGCCGCGGAACCTTATCCAGCCTGAGCAAACGGCACGCGAATGCCTCAAGTGTAAGGCCCCAGCATGCTGATCCAGGATCAACAGGAATTTTCCGAACGTATCCGCTCAGTCATGGATCTTCCGGTCTGCTCGATCGACACGGAATTCGTCTGGCGCAAGACGTATGCACCGCGCATCGGACTCATCCAGGTCGCCGCACCCGGCGGCATCACGTTTGCCATCGATCCGCTCGCCGTAACAGACCCCACACCGCTGGTCGAACTGCTGGCCAACCAGGGCTGCCTGAAAGTCTTTCATGCCTGCTCCCAGGACCTCGAGGTACTCTACCAGTATTGCGGACAGCTCCCGGAGCCTCTGTTCGACACGCAGTTAGCCGGAGCTATGCTCGACATGGGCTACCAGATTGGCTACGCCGACCTGGTCAATCGTTGCCTCGATATAAATATCAGCAAAGCGCAGCAGTTCACCGACTGGTGCCGCCGGCCACTCACTGTGGCACAACTCGAGTACGCCGCCAAGGAAGTCAGCCTGCTGCAGCGCTGCTATGACCATCTGCTCAATCGCCTACGTCAGCGGGATCGACTCAGCTGGGCGCTCGAAGACGCAGCCGCCCTGCTGACCAGCTTCCGTCAGCAGGTTAACGATCCGCCGCCTGCCTGGTGGCGAATTCGCGGCAGCGGCCGTTTAAACGCCCGGCAACTCGGCATCCTCAATTGCCTGGCAGAATGGCGTAACGCCCACGCCGAATCCATCGATAAACCGCCCCGCTGGATCCTCGACGACAAGACCTTGCTCGAGGTCGCACGCCGCCAGCCGGGCAACTGCAACGAACTGCTCCAACTCAATGGCATCGATGCGAAAGCCTGCCAGCGTTGGAGCAAAAAGCTGCTCGAATGCGTTGCTCACGGTCGCGAAAATCCAGTCCAGCCCACGACCAAGCGCAGACAGGGCTCGATGCACGCTGAGAGGCAACTTGTCCGCGATGCTCTCGACCGCATCAACGAGATTGCCAAAAAGCTCGGTGTCGCCACCGAAGTTGTCGCCACCAAGGTGGCCATCACCAGTTTTATACGCCACCCTGCAGGAGACTCGCGTCTGACAAGCGGCTGGCGGAATGCGGTGATTGGCGAAATGCTCAGGGGGATGGTGCCGCCCGCCTCGTAACGCCGGCGAACCAGGCGCCCGGCACGCCGCATTGCTGTAAGGTTACATGCTTGAAAGCTTATATGTCCAATTGGACATCTTGTATACATCGCCCTCACATTGTTGAATATTCCGACCATTGGTCGCCCGTGAACAGACACCGGTTGTGGCAAATCCGGTCTTTTTTCTTTTTATTTATTGCTCTGCATTGTAAAAGTAGTTTTTTTTGATATATGTACGGGGCCAAATCAGAGTTGGATTTGCCGGATTTTTTGCCGTAACTCTTTTCTTTTAAGCGATTTACGGCATATAAAACCACACCCGTCTTTAGAAAAAAAATCTGCCAAATTGACTCAGGGAGACCATCATGGCTAATCTACTTTATGTGACAGCTGAAGCACTGGAACATCTTGGCGTCCATCCCGCGGTGCAGTTCTGGGGGCCGATTGTCAACAATTTTCCAATGCGTAACGTGCCGATCGAGGAGCGAGCCTTCCATCCGCGCGATATCGAGCCCCAAACTGAATATATCTATCTGACGACAGACATGAAGTTTGCGTACTCCCGCGACAATATGATCAGCTTCCTATATCCCGATCAGGACTTGTCCTTCCGCTTTACCGCCAGCGAGGGCATCATCCGTACCCTCGACGGCAAGCAGTTCACCGCCATTATTGGCTGCATCGGCAAGGTCATTTCGACATCGCAGGTCGAACTGCTTGATAAAGACAAGGTTTATCACCCACTTTTCGACAGCGGCTTCACCGCCATGCCAAAGACCCCGGTGGCTCACAAGCTGCCGCCCGTACCGCCGACGCGACCGGCACCCGGCTCGCCTGCCGCTATAGCCGCGAGCAAGAAGGCCGCCAAAGCGGAAAGCTCGAAAGCTGCTGCAGAATCTGCCAAGAAGGCCGCCCCCCCGACGAAGGGAAAGAAAAAAAGCAAGAAAAAGGCTGACCTAATTTTCGGCAAGTACGACGAAGCCCTGTGCGAGATGATCATCGAATTCCGCCTGAGCTCCAAGAAAAGTTACGGCTATCTCGAAGAAAAGTACGACATGCCGGAAGCTGATCTCAAGCGGCTCTTTACCATGCAGCATCTGCGCACGGACCGCCCGAACGCCTCACTGAAGGAACTCGAGAACTCGATGGGCGAAGCAACCCCGTCGAAACGCGGCCGCAAGCCCAAAGCCAAACCCGCCGCAGACGCGAACAGTAAGAAGAAGGCGAAATCGGATGATCTATCCAAGTACTCCGCCGACGTGCAGAAACAGATCATCCACATGAAAAAAGTCTCCAAGAAGAGCTACCGATACGTTGCCCAGAAGTTCAAGGTGCCGATCGACGCCGTCCATCGCATCTGCTCACAGAACCTCAAACGCCCGCGTAAGTCGGTAAAACGTTAGGTGATCGTGCCCGGCGGCCGGAGAGCATCGCAGCACACAGAATCACGCAGACGCGCCGCCAACCGCGCCAGAACATGTGCCACGGTGGTGCATCAACAGTTCCGGATCGTGATCGAGACCGGCAAACCCGCCGATCGTATCCTTGCCGCCTTCTTCCGGCAGAATCGCAAGTTCGGCAGCACCGACCGGCGTCTCATCAGCGCATTGTATTTCGCACTCTTCCGCTGGTGGGGGTGGTTGCGGGATATACTGCCCGATCCAACCAAACCGATCGACCCGCATGCACCAGCGGGATTGGCCGTGCTCTACGGCGCCTGCCTACTTGACGACGTGCCGGCTTCGTCCATCCTGCCCATCTGGCGGGACGAATTAAAGCACGACTACGACTTGCCAAAAGTAACCCCGCAGCGGACAGATTCTCTTGTGCAGTCCGCCAAATCGCTGTCCCGTTTTTTTCGAATGGTTCCCGACTCTTTACAACCGCGATCGCTCCTGCCGGAATGGATCTGGGATAACCTGCCGGCAAATTGCGACCATGACCGCCTGCTGGCAATCTGCCAGCAACGGCCGCCGCTCTGGCTGCGAGCCCAGGGGGGCAGCCGCGAGGCGCTGGTTACAGACCTGAAGGCCCACGGTTTCAATCCGCAGATTTCCGAGACTGTTGATGCAGCCCTGGCCCTGCGCGGCGACCGGCCCAACCTCAACGAACTTCCGGAGTTCACGGCCGGACGATTTGAAGTTCAAGACTTGGCATCCCAGGTCATTGGCCTCGCCTGCGCAGCCGAACCGAAACAACGGTGGTGGGATGCCTGTGCCGGTGCCGGCGGCAAATCCCTGCAACTCGCCTCGATGATGGCCAATACGGGCACCGTCGTCGCCACGGATATTCGCGAATATAAATTGTTGGACCTCAAGAAACGTAGCCGTCGGTCAAATTTCCACAACATCCGGACACGGGCCTGGAAGGGCCGCGCCATTCCCGTACAAGCGGCCAATTTCGACGGCGTCTTGGTCGACGCACCGTGCACATGTAGCGGCACTTGGCGGAGAAGCCCGGATGCGCGCTGGACCAGACCAGCCAGTGAAGTCAAAAAAATAGCTGAACTGCAGATCGACATCCTCCAGCGAGCTGCTGCCGGTGTTCGGCCAGGCGGCTGCCTGGTATATGCAACGTGCTCCTTGTGCACCGGGGAAAACGAAACGGTTGTCCAGCAGTTGCTGGAAACCAACAGCGCGTTCACCTTGGATCCGACACCCCACCCGCTCACCGGCGAAGCGACCGACGGCACAATTCGCGTTTGGCCATACGACGCCGACTGCGACGGTGTATTTGTCGCCCGTCTGCGCCGCACCCAGTAGCGGAAAAATCGCTGGGCTGTCGTCTCGGCGTGCAATCTTTCTTCGAACCGCAGCAACAACCGCACTGGGAAACCTTTAGCGGAAGTGTATATCCGCGGTTGCTTCTCACCTGCGCAAGGAGGTTGCGTGGGCTCTACAAGCCAATCGCAATGTCATCCATTTTTGCTTCAAGTTGATTTGGTGAAGATTGTATTTGACCGGTCCCATGGTAACGTTACCGTGCTCTGTTAAGGAAGGCTTGACTGCCATCCAGCCGTTATTTCATTCCTCACCCACCGGGTTCGGACTTGATGGCATCCGGCATACCGCAGTGGCTCTCACGTGCGCGCGGAACGGTAACAGACTATTTTCTCACGGGCAAGCCAGGTAAAAGTTCTCGGCTGATGCCCACTTGAGACTGAGTTGTTGGACCGCGTCTTCAAAAGCGACGTGGATCCGTGTCAATATTTATGAAAAAATCGTCCATGCCATCCATTAAAACCATGCCTGCACCGGTTACGATTAACGCGACTGAACCACGTGGCGAAGTAAGCGGACAGAAGATCCGGGTAAATACTTTTGCCAAGGCCCGAAACCTGCCGGTGCACGATGCACCGACGGTGTGCCCCAAAAGCGTGGGCATTGCGTCCACGCTCACTGATCATTCCCGGCACCTGTCCAATCTCTGCCGCGAGCCGCAAATCGCGTGAACAGGGAAACACAGTCAAAAAATCGCCGCCGTATGAACACAAGCATTCAGCTATCGGTGATGATTATTTGTATCGCGGTCGCTGCGCGCCGAGGTTTTCAACTATCGGACGACCATGTTGCCGGGGCCCTGATTGGCGGCTTTGTTGGACTGCTCGTCGGGTTGATCGCCAGCGGCATCATCCTGACTGTCGAACAACTCATTCCGAATCACCCCCTCCGGCGGATACGGGCAGGCATGGAATTGGTTTTCTCGTCGAAAGACAGGAGCGAAAAGTGAAAATGACAATCTCCCACGGTTCACCGATCGGCCCGATCTCCATCACCTGGGATTCGGAGACTACGACGATTGACCGTATCGGCATCGGGGACCGAGCTGCCCCCGCCACCAGGTGCACGTCGGAGAAGGCTTCAGCACCTGCCTCTGTTACAGTGCTGCAGCGACAGCTCGAGGCGTATTTCACCGATGCAAACCTTACGTTCACACTCGAAGGTTTACCGCTGAACGGTCTCACGGCATTCCAGCGCCGTGTCGTTGATTGCGTGTGTATCATCCCCTCGGGACAGACACGATCATACGCCGAAATAGCCGCCGAAGCCGGTTCTCCAGGCGCCGCCAGGGCTGTCGGCCGGGTAATGGCGCACAACCGCTACCCCATAGTTATTCCGTGCCATCGCGTGATAACCAGCAGCGGCGGACTCGGCGGCTACACCGGCGGCTTGAAAATAAAACGATCCCTACTATCTTCCGAGTGTGAACAGGCGTTCACTCTCACCCCCGAATTCGCCGCGTCTCGCACGCTGGCTTTGACCATTTGACGATCCTTGTGTACTGGTATGGATGATGAAAAACTGATCATCGGCGGCAAGCACTTCAAGTCACGTCTGTTCGTCGGCACGGGTAAATACGACAGCATGGAGGCTATGGCTGCCAGTATTGCGGCAGCAGGGACCGAGATGGTCACCGTCGCCATCCGCCGGGTCAACCTCAGCGACCCCGAGAAGAACCTGCTGAATCACCTAGATTTTAGCGCTTATCATTTCCTGCCGAACACCGCCGGGGCCAGGAACGCGGAGGAGGCCATTCGCACGGCCAAACTTGGCCGTGCCGCCAGCGAGCAGGACTTCGTCAAGCTGGAAGTCATCCCCGACCCGAAATATCTGTTGCCCGACGGGCCGGAGACACTGAAGGCCGCCAGGGCCTTGGTCAAAGAAGGATTTGTCGTGCTGCCCTACATCCAGGCCGACCCGATTCTGGCATTGCAGCTCGAAGAAGCCGGCACCGCCACTGTCATGCCGCTGGGCTCGCCGATCGGCAGCAATCGCGGTATTCTGATGCGCGCCAATATTGAGATTATCATTGAGCAGGCCTCCATTCCTGTCGTGGTCGACGCTGGACTCGGCAAACCATCGCACGCCGCCGAAGCGATGGAGATGGGGGCGGATGCCGTTTTGGTCAATACTGCGATCGCCCGTGCCGGTGATCCGGTTCGGATGGCGCGCGGTTTCAAGCTTGCAGTGGAAGCTGGGCGCCAGGGCTACCTGTCGGTGCCGTCAACGCCCTTGCAGATAGCCGCAGCATCAAGCCCTATAGAGGGCGTTGTCGGACGGAATTAGCACTGTGGGTTCTCATCTAGAAAGCGTCCATGCCTCGCGCGTCCAGCGCTTTAGTGGCATCGACCTGTACCCGGTTACGACCGAGGACCTGTCGGCCGGCCGCTCGGATTTGGAAATCCTGGAAGCCGTCATCGCCGGCGGCGTCCGCATCGTGCAATTGCGCGACAAAAAATCGTCGATGCGACGCCTGTATGAGAAAGCACTGCAATTTCGTGCACTGACGCAAGCGCACGAGGTTCTTTTGATAATCAACGATCACGTAGATATCGCGATCGCCATCGATGCGGATGGCGTACACCTGGGGCAGGACGACCTGCCTCTGCCCGTGGCGCGGCAGATGATCCCTGACAAGATCATCGGGCGCTCGACGCACTCGCTGGCGGAGGCACAGGAAGCGGTGCGAGAAGGCGCCGACTACATCAATATCGGTCCGATCTATCCGACCGGAACGAAGGACGGCCTCCACACCTTCCTCGGACCGGAAGCGATAGCCGAGATCGCACCACAGATCGATCTGCCGTTCACCGTCATGGGTGGCATAAAACTGACCAATGTCGAAGAATTGCTGGACGCCGGCGCCCGACGTATTGCCGTAGTCACCGCCGTCACGCAAGCCGACGACATCACTGACGCTGTGAAAACGTGGCGCCGAAAAATCGGCACCGCCCCCTGAGATCAATGAAACAACTGCAACTCGAATCCGATTACGATCACGCACCACCGGCAGTTGTCCTGCGGTTCTACGAGTTGAGTGATGGCCGTAAACGCCAACTACACGTTCAGGATCTCTACAATCTCAGCCGACGCCTGCGTGACGGCAACGAGAACGGCTGGGCATCCTGGACCGACCGCGTGCTCTCACGTATATGGCCGGCCATCAATAAGCCGCATTTAATCCGCAAAAACCCCTCGCTGTTGGAAGTCTCCGCCGATCATTTCGCCCGTTGGAAAACCGAGTGGAACGATTTCTCCGACGCCATCGTCGACCGCGACACTCAGGCAAGCTATTCCGACAGTAATATCAGCGCCCGACTGGCCGTTGAACTGCACCCGCGCGGTACGAGGACAACGCTCGCCTGCGTTGTGATCGCGCCCGACGGCACACGTGCACCTTTTCACACCGTCGGCGAACAACTCGCCGGCGAACATTCCGAGGTCACTGTCGCCGAGAAACGCTACCGACTCGATGTCCCCTTCGACCGGGACGTGCTCAACCGAGTCTTCGGCAAGAACGATCCGGAAGTAGCGACGACCGCCATCGCTGACCATCTACCGACCATTCTCCAGCACCGCCTCGATCTGATCGCCGGGCCATCCGTCACTACCGTCACCCATCGCGGTACGCCGCGAATCGAAATCAAATCCGAGGGCGAGGAACTGATTGTCGCCGCCACCATCAAGACTGCCCCGATTTTTGCCGATCCTGCAATCACTCCGGCGCGACTCGCCCCGGGACGCGACAACTTTACGATCGTGCAGAGCGAGTCTCCCGTACTGGAGGATGTCCGGCAATTTCTCAACAAACTGCCCATAGAAGCATCGAAGGACGGGGTGTATCGTCTGCCGACGACACCCGAAACAGTCGAAGCAATCCGCCAGGCTCGCACTGCTCTGCCAGTCGACGTCATACTCAAGGTCGACTACAAAATCGAGGATTTGTTCAAGGACACTGCCCCCATCAAGCCGACACTGACTGTTCACGAAGGCAACGGCTGGCTCGACGTCGAAGTCGGTGGCCTCGTCGGAGATGAATCAATCGACGCCGAGGATCTTCATGCGGTGCTGCACAACGGCCAAACCACGTTGCGCACGCGTTCCGGTGTCATGTTCACTTTCGACGCCAACAGCACAGACGACCTGCGTACATTTCTCGACAACACCAACCTCGAACCCGGCCAACATCGAATAACCATTGACCGCGCACCGATCATCGCAACCACCGCTGCCCAACTCAGCGTCATGCGGATGCCGCGCGACACCCGGGCTATGCTTGAAGCCGTCCGCGAGCGCCCCCCCCTGCCCGACTTAGAGATCCCCGGGGACCTCGTCGATGTGTTGCGCGACTATCAGACCGACGGTGTACGTTTCCTTCACAACCGCACGGGACACACCCTCGGTTGCTTACTGGCCGACGACATGGGCCTGGGCAAGACCCTGCAGATTCTGACGTATCTGCGCTGCTGCAAGGTCACCCATCCTTCTGCCTGCTCACTGATCGTCTGCCCCGCTTCGGTCATTGCCGTGTGGACCGGGGAAATTGCCAAGTTCGCGCCCGACCTGCGGGTCCGTGAACTGACCGGTCCCGCCGAACGCCGCCATCGCACGCTGGCAGAATCCGGCCATGCCGATGCAATCATTGCATCCTACGCCGTGGTCCGCAATGATATTACCCACCTGCGGGCACGTGACTTCCACACCATCATACTCGATGAAGCACAGAACATCCGCAACCCCGACGCCGAGATCACGCTTAGCGTCAAGTCCCTGCAATCGGAGCGTCGCATCGCCGCCAGCGGCACACCCCTCGAGAACCGGCCGCTCGACCTGTGGTCTATCGTCGATTTTCTCAACCCCAACTATCTCGGCGATCGCGACAGCTTCGCCGTCAGTGATCTGAGCACCTTGCGGCACCGCATCGAACCGCTGATGCTGCGGCGCACCAAGGAAGAAGTCGCCCCGGAACTGCCGTCGCGTACAGAAGAGACCATTTCCCTGCCGCTCAACGAATTCCAGAACGCGCTCTACGCCCGCGAACTGGGCAACGCCCGGGAACGCGCCGCCTCCGGCAACGTCATGGATATCTTCGCTGCAATTACCCGTCTGCGCCAGCTATGCTGCCACCCTGCCCTGCTGCCTGAGCGCGCCGCCGAATCAACTGACGACTTGCCACCGATTGCAGAGTCCGCAAAATTAGCGTGGCTCATGGAAACGCTGCCGGACCTGTTGGCAGCCGGGCATTGCATACTGGTCTTCAGTCAGTTCACCAGCATGCTGGAGATCATCGAGAAACATCTTGTCGCGGAAAACCTGGCCCACTTCAAACTCACTGGGAAGACCCCCGTTGAGAAGCGCGGTGCACTGGTGCAGGAATTCACCGACGCTGCCGAGCCATCGGTTTTTCTGCTCAGTCTCAAAGCGGCCGGGACCGGACTGAATCTGACACGCGCCGATTACGTCGTGATTTTCGACCCGTGGTGGAATCCCGCCGCCGAGCGCCAGGCCATCGACCGCACCCACCGCATCGGCCAGCAGAAACCAGTCATCGCCTACCGATTCGCCTGCCACGGCACTATCGAGGAAAAAGTGTTGGCGCTGCAGGCAGAGAAGCAGGAGCTTTTCTCCGCCGTCATTGACAATGCCGACGGCATGCCAGACCTCAATCGCGATGAACTGTTGGCGCTGCTGCGTTAATCGTTCGCCGCGTCCCTTCGCTGGCCATTAACGGCGTGTAGGAAATCGGTGGAAGGAGGGACCCGTCGGTCGGATTTTCCTGTTGCACCTTCCAGTGGGATGGCGTCATCGAAGGGGCTTTTGTTTGTTGGTTCATCGGCGTTACGAGGGTGCCCGAGCCACGTTGCTTCCGAGCGGTGATTCTCCGAGGATACGGAATTTCCAAGAATGATGAACCGGGACAACATCGAAGGCGGAAGGAACTCGCGTACCACCATGCAGCGATGGCCATTATGGCAGCATTTTTCCATTTGACGTTGGACGTTCGGCGTTCGTATTACCGTTCAAACATCCAATGGAATAATAGCTTTTCAGTCGGATGTAAATGGGGGGAGCGAGACAGTATTACAAAATCCTTGTGTTCCGTTGTAAGTTAAGCCAACGTCTTGCAGCATTATCCAATCTAAAACCGGGGACGATATCATGCCAGAAAGTGAATTCACAACAGTGTACGCCGGCAGACCTATCGATACTCATATTCTCAAGACAGTACTGGAGTTAGCCGGCCTGAACGTGTTCCTGAAAGACGAAATCATGGGCACGATGGTTAAAGGCGCTCAAGCTGTCGAAGTTGTCATTCCCACGGATGAGGTCGAGCAGGCAATCCCAATCGTGCAGCAATTCATAAAGGAAGCTACAGACCCGGCCAAGGACGATTCCTGAATTGCTCCTAAAAATCCAGAATCTTAAGACCTATTACACACTCCGGCGTGAGCATGGCCGGACGCCGACAGTCAAGGCAGTCGACGACGTCACACTGGCAGTCGATGCCGGTGAGATCCTCGGACTGGTCGGCGAATCCGGCTGCGGTAAATCGACACTGGCCCGCTCAATCGTGCGGCTCACTGCAGTCAGCGCCGGCAGCATCCTGTTCGACGGCCGGGACCTGACCGCACTGCGGGCGGGCGAGCTGCAAAAGGCACGGACCGGGGTCCAGATGGTTTTCCAGGACCCGTACGCTTCGCTGAATCCGCGAATGACTGTTTTCGACGCACTTGCAGAACCGCTGCTGGTGCACGGACTGGCCGACAAATCGCATCTGCCGGAGCATGTGGCCGAATTGATGACACGCGTCGGACTGGAGCCGCAGATGATGCGCAAGTTCCCGCACGAATTCTCCGGGGGCCAGCGCCAACGCATCGCTATTGCGCGTGCCCTGGCGGTCAAGCCGAAACTGCTAATCGCCGACGAACCGGTGTCGGCATTGGACGTGTCGATTCAGGCTCAGATCCTGAATCTCCTGACCGGCCTTTGCCGGGACATGAACATGGCAATGCTTTTCATCTCCCACGACCTTTCAGTTGTGCAGCATATCGCCGATCGCGTCGCCGTGATGTATCTCGGCCGGATCATGGAAACCGGCCCGACCGAGACACTTTTTCAACAGCCGCTGCATCCCTATACAAAAACTTTGATGCGTGCCATTCCGCTGCCGGATCCAGCCCAAGAAAGGACTCGCGAA
>CAUZJQ010000003.1:0-49699 GCA_963580095.1 Lentisphaeria bacterium
CGAGAGTGTTCTTCACGTCGAGCGAGTCACCGGTCAACCGCGCCACTTCCATGGTGTCACCGGTCGGTTGCAGGCTGCGGAACGTCAGAGTCACCGTCAACGGCTTGTCCTCCAGTTTCTGTACCACAGACAGACATGCAGTTTTTCTTTCCCTGTCGATGCTGACGAGTACGTCGAGTGCTGAGACATCGTCGTAATGCAGAAGCGTCGGCAGTTTCTCGTCTTTCGCGCTTTCCGGGTCAACGATGCCGCAGAAGAAGCGTTCGTGCTTGGCCGAGAACACTGGTGCGTCGACCGCGCTGTCGACAACAGTGCCGCGATGATGATCGACCATCAGTTTCTGTGTGTACCAGATGGTCTGGCGCACGCAGCGTTCACTGTCGGTGAAGATGTGGCCGATCATGTTCACCGCTAGGGAGATGTTCGAGAGTTCGATGCTTTTGGTGTTGCGCAGGATGAAATGAAATATCGTCGCGATCGTCAGCGCATCCGTGTAATCGTATTTTTCTTCGACATCGGCGAGTTCTGCGTGGGATTCTCGGTACCAGACATTCCATTCGTCGAAGGCGATGGTCGGGCGCCTGTCGACTTGCGGTGCTTCTCCGAGCTCGCGGCGCGTTCTGGGATGCGCTCCAAGCGTGGTGTCCATGGCCTCGTCGATCGCGACATTGACTGCTGTCAGCATCTCCTCGAGCACTCGACTGGCGGCCATGCAGTCGCGAAAGACCGGGCGGCCGACGTAATTGTGCATGCTGATCATGTCCAGGTGTCCGAGTGTTTCGAACAGCACGGTCCGATCCCACTCGGGATTGACACGGCCGGCGCCGCAGGCGATGAGCTTGATGGTCGGATCGACCCGCTTCATCTGGATCGCTGCCTGCCGGAACCACCTGGCGTACTCCTCGGCCGTCATCTGCCCGTTCTGCCAGTCACCGTAAATCTCGTTGCCCAGTCCAAAGATCTTGACGTTGTATGGGGCCTCGCGGCCGTGGGCCCGGCGCAGGTCGGCGTAACGGGTCGGCGTCGTGCCGTTGAGATACTCGACCAGGTTGGCGGCATCGTCCGGCGATTCGATATGAGCATTGACGATCATGTACAGTTCGGCACCAAGCTCCTGACAGTAATTATACGCTTCCGCAATCCCGAAAGCCGTAGACTGCGAGGCGCCGGTCATCCGGAACAACTTGGCCCGTGGCCGCTCTGCCACCGGTCCGACGAGTTCCTCCCACTTGAAGTAGGAGGCGCCGCAGCCGCCCGGGTACCGGATATGCGTGACCTTCAGTTCCTGCAGTGCCTCGAGCACGTCAGTACGTACACCATCCTCGCGCGACCGCGGGCTGCCCGGTTCGAATACGCCGTTGTTGACGCAGCGGCCGCCGAGTTCGAAAAACTGTCCGAACAACGGCCCCTCGATTGGTCCAAGGACGTTGCGTCCGAGGACGATTATCTCTGCCGTTTCATTTTGATCATTCATCGTATGTGCTTTTCCAGTCGTCGGATTTGCTGATTCCGTCGCCAGTCATTTTGCGGGTTGATCTGGATATTTCTGGTGCCATGGGCAGGTTTCGCACAGGGCCGGACCGGACGTGCGGAATTCACCACCGTATTGGACCAGGTCCGGGTGAATGCCGTTTGCGGAACAGAGTGCGACCTTGCGACCGTCGGCATCGTGGCGGCCAAGGCAGGCTGGACAATCGGCGCGTTCAACCGCACGGTCTGCAAACGGGTCGATCGGCGCCAGCTGGACTTCAAAGCTCTTTGGCGCCTTCGCCGGGCCCTGAGCCCAGGCGCGCAACATGGCAGCGCCCTTGTTCAGTGCGTCCAAAGCCAGGTCATCGCTGTCGCGATCGGGCGGGCGCAGGATCATGCAGGACGGGTCGTCGGCCATGATCGTTGCCATGAAACTTTCGAAGTCCCGGGATCGGATTATTCCGGACGAGCCCTTGCCGACCGGGCCGGTGCGCAGGATGCCGGAGGCCCGGCAGACGTCCTGCATGATGCCGGGGAATTCATATTGAATGCGCTTGCCGGGCACACAGTGATTCAAATGTCGTTGCTTTGGCCAGTAATGTCCGAGGTAGGGAACGCACAGAATTTCCTCGTAGTAATGCCACAGCGTAATCGCATTGACCTGAACCCCGAGAATCAATACGACGCCGTCGAGCCTGACCAGCGCTTCGAACGGATTGCCGCGGCCGCATGGCGTGGGGCTGTCGCGGTGGTCCTTGCACAGTTTCGCAGCAGCAGGTCCCAGTGCCACCCAGGAATGCGTTGGATGACAACTGCGCACGGTATCTGCGCGCTGACGCAATTTCTCCGGAATGATCCCCTGGAAGCCAGGCTGCCGGCTGTGACACAGGCCGTCGGAGTTGCTGCAGTCGCAGTCCGTGCAGGTGAAGTTTTCGGGCTCGCCCCAGACACTGTCACGGAAGGCCGGCGCGATCACCGTGCCGGTCGGCCCGATGGCCTCGAGCAGGGCGTCTACCACCGTGTCGGCGCCACCGTCGACCGGCCCGAGGGCGCTGAGCGAACTGTGCACCATTACTACATCGCCGGGCTTCAGGCCCAGCGCTGTGAGATCGTCGGTCAATTGTTTTCGTGTGATCATTGGAGATGATTATAGCCACGCAAGCCCGTAAAACAACGCTTGCGGAAGCCACGCATCCACAGCCTCCAATCTTGAAGCGGCGTTCGGGACTTTCGGAACACGCGAAAGGAAAAAAAACAATGCGAAAAATTCCCCGTCTGCAATCGCTTTGCCTTTACTTTCTTCATCGTTCCGGCATCTTACATGTCCGCAATTGATGCGTGGGAGAATGACATGGCAACCGAAGAGACCGGCAGAGTCTTGGCGCAGTTGATGGAAATCATCGAGGACCGTCGCAAGAATCCGCCGGAGAAATCCTATACAACGACGCTTTTTTCCGGGGGTGTGCCCAAGATCGGTGAGAAGATCATCGAGGAAGCGGCGGAAGTCGTCGAGGCTGCCGGTGAAGCGGGAGACGCAGGCCGTGAACATGCGATCCATGAGGCGGCGGACCTGATTTATCATCTTTTCGTGATGCTCGGTTACAAAATGATTCAATTGGAGGAAGTCGAGTCCGAGCTGGCCCGACGTTTTGGCTTGTCGGGATTAGACGAGAAAGCAGGACGGGAGAAGTGACGGGAAGGAGAGGTGAGGGAGGAATTGGTCAGATGAGCAGGTCGCCATTTGCCGATCACCACTGAAACCTGAAATCCTTGAAACAGGAGTGCAATATGGAAAACCTACGTATCGGCGTGCCCAGCAAAGGGCGTCTTGCAGAGATCGCAGCGGAGTTGCTGCAGCAGGCGGGGCTTTCGTTCCGTCGCCAGAACCGCAGTCTGTTCGCGCGTGTCCGCGATATGAATGTGGACATCACCTTTCTGCGTACGGACGACATTTCTGTCCTCTGTGCGGAAGGTGCTATCGACATGGGGATCACGGGCAGTGATCTGGTTGCCGAGTCGGGGGCCGACGTACAGACCCGCCTGCAGCTTGGGGTCGGCAAGTGCCAGCTGGCCGTATGTGTGCCGGAGGATGCGCCCGGCGACTCGGTTGCTTCCCTTGCCGGTCAGCGTATTGCCACAAGTTTTCCGAATGTGACGCGGGCTTATCTGGCGTCGCACGGCGTTGAAGCGCATCTAGTAAAGCTAACGGGCAGTGTCGAAGTGATGATTGCGCTTGGCGTGGCGGACGTTATCGTCGATCTGGTGGAGACAGGGGGCACGCTGGCAGCGAACCGTTTGCGGGTGCTCGACGAGATTGCGTGCTACGAATCGGTGGTGATCCAGAATAGTACGCCGCAGCATGCGGAACTGGCAGACCGCGTTGTCCGCCGGCTCGAAGGGGTGGTGATCGCCCGAAGCTATTCGTTTCTGGAGTACAATATCCCGAAAGACAAGCTGGCTGCGGCGGAGGAAATCACGCCGGGGTATAACTCGCCGACGGTTAATGCACTGGAAAATTCGGCATGGTGTGCGGTGCAGGTAATGGTGCGGCGCGGCGAGATGATCGATGTCATGGACCGTCTGGAAGCGCTCGGTGCGTCGGCGATTCTCGAGACACAGATCACCAATTGCCGGCTGTAAGGTTGCATTCGCAATCCTCCACCCACTCTGCATCCAGTGCAAAATAGAGTGCTGCAACCGGGTAAAAGTCGTGTTGAAGGCGAGTCGGGTAACGCTGAGAGGAACGAATAAAACCTGTTCGTTACCCTATTTCAGAATTTGACGAAGTTGGCAGCTGCTTTCTTGTCGAGTTTACGGATCAGTGCCGTCACGAGCTTGACGCCGGCGAGATAATCATTGATATCGATAATGCTGTTGTGCGTGTGGATATAGCGCGCCGGCACACCGATCACCACGGTGGGCACACCGATGCCGTGAAGATGGATCTCCTTGGCGTCGGTGCCGCCGGAACGGCGTACTGCAAGCTGATGCGGAATCTTTTCCGCGACGGCTGTCTGGATGACGAAATTGACCAGGCGCCGGTTACTGATGGCGCTCGGGTCCATCATGCGGATCTGCACGCCCTTGCCTAATGCCCCCTGGTTCTCGTCGGCGATGCTCCCTGGCAGATCATCGGCAGGAGGACCTTCGAGGACGATGGCGACATCGGGGTCGGCAACGCGCGTGGCGGTGCGGGCGCCGCGGATGCCGACCTCTTCCTGGGTAGCTCCCACGGCAAGCAGGGTGTTGGGATGCTTGACTTTCTGCAGGGCCTGGGTTGCCTGGATCAGCATGCCGACGCCGACGCGGTTGTCAAAGGCTTTGGCGGCGTAGCAATTGGTGTGGGCGAGGCGGGTGAAAGGGGTATCAGGGACGACGGTGTCACCGATGGCGACACCGAGCTTGGCGACCGTGTCGCGGTTTGCAGCGCCGATATCGATGTACATCTGATCGAGTTTCAGGACCTTGTCGCGTTCGCCGGGACCCAGCAGGTGAGGGGGTTTGGCGGCGATGATGCCGGTAAGCTCTTGCCCTGCACTGGTGCGTACTCGCACGCGCTGCGCCAGAAGCGTGTGCCCCCACCAACCGCCGAGCGGAACGAAACGGAGAAACCCCTCGCGAGTGATCGAGTGGACGACGAAGCCGACCTCGTCCATGTGCGCCTCGATCATCACCCGCGGCGTTTTCCTGCTGCCGCTGTATTCGTAGATGATGCTTCCGGTGCGGTCGAAGATAGGCGTACCCGTGAGTTTGGCGGCGACGATGTCGCGTACCATGCCTTCATCGCCGGGTGCGCCATGGGCTTCCGTCAGACATTTGAGTAAAGCGACGGCTGGTCTTTTCATGCGGTTGGCGAGGCAATCAGCATTTTACAGTACGTTGACGGTCGAGGATGACCGAAACTCTACAGGAAGACAGAGACGAAAGACGGTCAAGAAGAACCGCAGCTGCAGTTCCAGAAAGCCAGAGAAGAGCGACGGTCAAAATTGACTGTTTCTCCAGCAAAACGGGTTATTTATTGGAGCCTTCCTTGTTGGACTCTTCCGGATTTTCCGGGGCTTCCTTTTTCTCGGTGCTGGAGCCTTCTTTCTTTGCAGTGCCGGAGTCTTGTTTTTTCAATTTCGTCTTGGAGCCCTCATAGCGCGGGGACTTGAAGGTGAGATTGCGGATATAGACCGAGAGCGTGCGGGAACTGTATGTGTCGCCGAGCTTGGTTTTGAAGGTCAAACGGGCGTAGAGCGCTTTACGGTTCGGGACAAAATCGGTGTTGGCACGAACCTCGTATGACGAGGTGCTGTCCGGTTCGATATCGCGCTTGACCTTCTCCGGGTCGACAACCGTGATGTTCGGGTTGCTGCTTGAGATACTCAGGATGCTCAGCGTATCCTTGCTGTTATTGACGACGTCGAACTTCGCTTCCGAGTTGCTGTAGACGCCGTTCTGAACGTTGAATTGGACTTTTGCCGGCTGGAAATCCCAAATCGACTTGATCCGTGCCGTGATGTAGATCGCCTGCGTCGGATTCACCGGATCGTTGGTTTTGAAGGTGATTGACTTGCGCTGGTTGCCACGTTTTCCCTGCGGGTTGAAGGTGACATCCAGGTACGACTCTTCGCCGGGTTTGAGCTGCTTCTTTGCCGGCGTCCCAGCTGTGCATCCGCAACTGGCGCGGACATCCTCGATGACCAGCGTTTTGACACCGGCGTTCTTGAACTTGACCTGCGTTGCGACTTTGCCGACATCGTCAATGTCACCGAAGTCGTGGGTTTTTTTCTCAAACGAAAGGGTTTGGCTGTACCCGATGGCAGTAATAGCGATGAAGAATGCGAAGCAAATACGTTTCATTTGGAAACTCCGGTTTTTCGTTTCTCACGTTGAGGCGGCGTGTTGAAAACTGGATTATTCGACGATATGTCGTCGTCGTTTATTCACATATTACGTTAGAGTATATCACTTTTTTTGCAAGAGTGGATAAGCGTCCGGCGATCGTTTGTTGGGTTAGTTGTTTTACCGTTTTACAGTTCGGCTTTCTCGGAGGTGCCGGAGCTGGGGGTGATTTCCGGGGCGGCAGTTTTCGGCTTGAGGCCTTGGATAGATCTTTTTCTTATGTTGCGAATGTAGGCACCCAGCGTGCGGACTTTCGTGGTGTCACCGATCTTGGCGTGGACAGTCACGCGACTGTAGCTGAGCCGACGTTTCGGGCGGTATGTCGGATCGATTGCGATGGTGTAGGTCGTGCTGCCGCCGGGTTCCAGTTCCTGTTTGACGCGATGGGCCTGGAGTACAGAGATCCGGGAATTTTGCGGTTCGATACTCAGGACCGTCAATGTCTCGTTGCTGGTATTCTCCACAACAAACGTGTCACGAGTGTTCTCGTAGGTGCCGTCAGAGATGTTGAAATCGACCGTGGACGGTCTGAATGCCCACAGGGTCCGTATATTTGCCGTGATGAAAATCTTTTGGCTCGCCTGCTCCGTGTCGTTGCTTGTGAAGGTGATTGGCTTGCGTTGTTTGCCGCGTTTTCCCTTCGCGTAAAAAGAAACTTCGACTGTAGACTCTTCGCCGGGCGCCAGGATCATCTTTGCCGGGACTCCGGCCGTGCACCCGCAGGTGGTTCGGACGTTTTTGATGACGAGTTCCCGGTCGCCGGTGTTGCTATATTTGAGGGTCGTGCTGACGGTTTCCGTGCCGGTGAGGTCCCCGAAGTCGTGGAGATTTCTTTCGAATGTCAGCCTCTGAGCACCCGCTACTATCGCAAAAAACGCCATCAGGATCATGCCGATGGTTTTCATGATTTGCACCGGGTGTTAGGTGGAGGCTGTCATTTTAAATCGTTGACGGCATGCCTCGCCAGTGAGGAATTCCGCATCACTGTCCGGGGGCTTGAAACTCATCGCCAGCAGTTCGAAAGTTCCGGTGTTGTCAGTCAGTGTACGCATAATGTATGCCGCAATGTCGTCGGCTGAGATGGTCGGGCGTCCGAGGCGGGTAACTGGGCTAAAGGCAATGTCACCGAGACCGTGATAGGAGCGGTACAGCAATTCCGTGCAGACCAGGCGGTCCGAGCGGCTGAAGTCGAATTCGAAATCATAACGTTTCCCAAAATGCCCGAAGGCGTTGTCAATTGCCTGCAGCCGATTCTTCAGCGTCAGCCGAGGGCGGACGGCCACTGCATGATCGACACGTAACGTCCGTTCGATCGGATTGCAGACGACCCCTGCCGCCAGTGCCTCGATCGTCACCAGCGAGTCGTCGCCAAGCATCGACATCGTTGCCGTCACATGCTGGCAGCGGTCGGCACCGATAGTCCGGAGTTTTTTGATCCCGCCATGGTACAGCGCGACGTGTGTCCACCATCCGGGTAAGAATACAGTACTCGCTTTTTGTTCCGGACGCACGATGAAAAAATCTCCCGGTTGCAGGAGGTCGAGGAAGGCGTCAATATGCGGTTCGGGTACGGTCGGATAGTCTGCCAAAGTCAGCCAGGTATTGCCGAAGACATCCATGACCCACGAACGGATCAGGTAGCCGGCGTTGCGCAGCGGCTGTTTTGCCTTGTCCTGAAGATTCTGAAGGCGCCGCCCGACATGGCTGCGGAAGATATCGACATGCGACCGGCGGACTTGCTCGTATTGCCGTCTGATCTCGTCTATCAGCCACGCGAAATCCGTATTCACGGCGGCGCTCGTGTGCCAGTCGTCATGGTCTGCGAAGCTGTCCGCGGCGTCACGCAGTTGCACCAGGTTATCGGCGTTGCTTAGTGAGTCGCAGATCTGTTCGAACAGGTTCGCGGGCATCCCGAAGCGGGCATCGGCTTCGTTCAGTTTGGCACGGATGTGCGGAATGTCCCGATAGGTATTAACCAGCAGTGATGACCAGTTGAACAATATGACGGCACTGCCGAATGCCAGGAGGAAGGCCAGCATTTGCTCTTCATCCTGATCGAATTCGTCGAGTTCCCGATAGCGGTGAATGATCTCGAAAAGAGCGATGCGATAGTTCCGATAGGCCAGTAGAATGCGGCGAACCTGGTCATCTTCGTTCGGCAGGAAATAGCCACGCTTGCGAGCGCCCATCTCGTTTTGCGCCTGGGCCATGTGCCCGGCGAGCGCCGAGACCTCGTCGGCGATCGAGCGGAGCGTCATACAGTCACGCTGGAAGTCTGTAGGAATGTTCATCGCAGGCAACATATGCTGACGAACTCTACCGTGCGATCGACCGGTCCCGTGCCGTTTTCGAATTCGCCCGCGTGGGCGGTGTCGATAGTCAGGGTAAAGATGACACGAGTCGGAGTTGTTCGCACGCGTTCTCTGGTTGGGGGGGGCGTGTATTTATATTCCGCGATTCTGAGAATCGAAATTGCTCTGCCTGACGCCCGGGTTCACCTGTCGAATTCATCGGGAAACGTCAGATGTTGCATGTTTGACGGATGTAGTTGCGTCTGGATTCCACCGTCGGCAACGATACATGTGCCGGTTATGAAGGAGGCTTCGTCACTGGCAACCCAGGCGATGGTCCGGGCCATTTCCACCGGTTGCCCGAAACGCCGCAGCGGTGTCATGCCGCACATCGTCGAATGCATCTCGGCGGTATTTTCTTCGTCGGTGTAATCGTTTGACATTTCTGTGTCGATCGCACCGGGATTGACGCCGACAACACGGATGCCGGTTGGCCCGTACAGTGCCGAGAGTTCGTAGGTAAGGGAATTGAGTCCGCCCTTGCAGGCTTCGTAGGCCGGGCTCATGCCGCCGGCTCGCTCCGACATCGTGCTTGAGATATTGATGATTACCCCGCTGCCCTGCTTTTCCATTTGCACCGCGGCCCAGCGTGCCATGAAAGCTGGCGTTGTCAAGGCGATGCGCAGTGTGCGCTCCCACGATTCCTTGGTGATGTTGCGCATCGTGACGACATCACGCCAGGCGGCGTTGTTTACCAGTACGTCGATGCGGTCGAACTCTTTGATCGTTGCGTCGATTACGGACTCCGCAAAGTCAAGGTCACAGAGGTCGCCGGCGTGTACCAGCGCTTTGCCACCGGCGCCGCGGATATCATCGGCAACACTTTCGAGCTTGTCCCGAGTGCGTGCGGTGACGGTGACGGCGTAGCCGCGTCGTCCGAATTCGCGTGCAGTCTCTGCACCGATTCCTTGGGAAGCACCCGTGATGATTGCTGTAGGTCGATTGGCCATAGCGGGTGAGGGGGCAGTGAGTTTATAGTGTTGAGGACGGGAGGAGCTCCCAGCCTTACTATCGGGTAATCCGACCAACATTCAATGCAGGAAGCAGGGCTGTTCCGAAGTGGCAGGGCATTGCTGCCGGTCCAGTCCCGGAAGGTTGCCGGATCGATTGTCGGCACTGTGAAAGCCGGCAAGCGTCTACCGGTTTTCGTCCGGAGCCTCGGTAAGGACGTTGTGCATGTCGAGCGCAACCCTGACAGCGTCGCGGGCGTACTCGTCCTTGCGCGCGAGCATTTGTTCCTTGCTGGCGCCGGGACCGATGATGCCCATGCCGATGGGTTTTCGATGCACGAGCTGCAGGTTCACCAGGGCGTGATGCACGACGTGCCCCATGACTTCGCCATGCTGGGTCTCGCCGCGAAAAATGCAGGAAAGTACGACGACTGCGTCGATCTCGTTTTTCTCCAGCAGTACATCAGCAGCCAACGGCATTTCGTAGGATCCGGGCACGCGTATGCATTCTGTGATCTCCGCACCGGTCGCCGCGGCTTCGGCGGTGGCGACATCGATCATCGTGTCGATGATTTCGCTGTGCCACTTGGCCGCGACGATGCCGATACGTATATTTGAACTGGTGCTCATCTTATCGTATTCCTTTTTTCCTTCATCTATCCTCCTCATCGCGTCTTTTCATCGTCCTTCCGCCCTGATTCTCCCGTCTTAATGCTCCCGCGTTGATTAATACTTGCCGTCCTGATCAATCCAGGAACAGTCACAGCACCTGTGGGTTGATACAAAATTCCGGTTTTTTGCCACGCAGCACCGCGTCCATCCCTTCGGCCATGGTGCAACAGATGCGGTTCCACGCCAGTTTGCTGATGCCGATATAGTGCGGGGCGCAGAGGCAACGTTCGTGACGGAACAGCGGGTGTTTGTGGTCCGGCGGTTCGTCGGGAAAAACATCGAGTCCGACACCGCCGAGCTGGCCGGAGGACAGGGCCGCAGCGATGATGTCAAGACTTTCGATAACGCCCCCGCGGCTCGTGTTGATCAGGATCACGCCGCGCTTCATTTGGGCCAGGCGGTCGGACGTTATCAATCCTTTCGTCTCCGCGAGCAGCGGTACGTGCAGTGAGACATAGTCGGACTGCGCCAGTAACGTCTCCAGCTCGACCTTCTCGACGCCCAGGTCCGCCATGGCGTCGGTCGACACCTGGGTGTCAAAGGCCACGGTCCGGAGATCGAACGGTTGCACGAGCTTGGCAAGGTGCTGGCCGATGCGGCCGAATCCGACGATGCCCAAAGTGTGTCCGGTGAGATCGCCGCACGGCGTATTGTAGCGTTGGCTCCACTGGCCGGTCTTGACCCATTCGTCGGCCTGTGGCAAGTTCTTGATGAGGGCCAACAGCATGGCCACAGCACCTTCGGCGACCGCAAATCCGCCGACCGGTGCTAGTACCACCGGTATGCCGCGCCGCGTTGCAGCCTCGACGTCGACGGCATCATAGCCGGCGCCGGGTCGCCCGATAACCCGCAGTTCCGTGGCTGCGTCGATGACTTCGGCCGGCACCTTGCCCTCGCCGCGGCAGACGATGCCGACAGTGTGCTCGAGGGCATTCATCAGGGTTTCCACACTGGTATCCGGCAGTACCTCACAGGTAAGCTGCTTGCTGAGAATGTCGACCGCGGCGTCATCGATCGACGCGGTGCACACAACGCGTTCCTTGCTCATGCCAGTCCTCTACCAGTTGGATTGCTGTACGCGGTACAATAATACAGAATTGGCAGAAGATAATAGGCGTTTGATAAGGGAATTTCAGAAATCTGGCTATCCTGTCTCGGGCAATTCGAGCTCCATTTGTTGCTTCACTTTTTTTTTAATGTCAATCATTGTAATCTTGATGAAAGTTTTGCGGTGGTTTTTGCCGTGCCGAAGCGTCCGTGCTATCTGATGCGGATACGACTACATCGGTGATTGGACCGTGTGCAACGTTGCTTTTGCCCATGTTGTTGTCATACTTCCTGCCGCATATGAACGACACACTGGAAATTAAAACGGACGCCATGTTGCTCCGATTGTCTGGAAAGGTGATGTGATGGACTACTGGTTCTGGGGGATTGCGCTGGCAGTCGGAGCAGTGGTAGGCTTTTCGAAGACCGGCATGCCGGGGTTGGGGGTGATCTCAATGCCGCTGTTGATTCTCATTTTCGACGCCAAGGCGGCGGTCGGAGTCATCACGCCGATGCTTATCTGTGGCGACATCATGTCGCTGATTCGCTACCGGCAGCATGCGGACTGGTCGAAGTTGTGGAGGCTTTTTCCCGGTGTCCTCATTGGGATGGTCATAGGCGGTTTCGTTTTTTTGCACATCAACAGTTCTGTGCTACGGCCGCTTCTCGGGATATTGATCCTGTTG
The DNA here is from genome assembly GCA_963580095.1 of Lentisphaeria bacterium. Lineage (GTDB taxonomy): Bacteria > Verrucomicrobiota > Lentisphaeria > JABSQK01 > CAJWLW01 > CAJWLW01. Next base: position 12,064 of record CAUZJQ010000003.1, read on the forward strand.
CTGGTCATCATGCAGGTGATTACGTCGAAGCTGAAGGTCGATGAGGTGCCGGATCACTCGGCCTTTGTCTGGGGTATGGGAGGTGCTGCGGGTTTTGCCACGACCGTCGGCAACATGGCAGGGCCGATCATGAGTATCTATTTGCTGGCAGTAAGGTTTTCGAAGGAGAAGTTCATCGGTACGGGGGCATGGTATTACTTCATCATCAACTGCATGAAGGTGCCGCTGTACGTCTTTGCCGGGGAGATCACTTTCGAGACGTTGCGGTTCGATGCCTGTGTCTTGCCCGGGGTCATTGGCGGCGCCTTGCTGGGGTGGTGGCTTTTGCCGTATATCCCGCGGCGGATTTTCGATCACGCGGTGCTGGTGCTCGCGTCGGTCGGAGGGCTGTGGCTCATCCTGGGTTGATTCTGCGGAGAAGATCCTTGAACCGTATCGATCGTGATCAGGAGCACAGGGGGTCGTCCGGCTTGGGGGCGGGCGTCAGCCGAGGGCAATCAGGCTCTCGACAGCCTGAATAATTTGGCGGATGTTCGGGCGATAGGCATTCTCGAGTGCCGGAGCGAACGGGACGGGGATATCGGGCGAAGCAACACGTTGTATCGGTGCGGTCAAATATTCCATCATCCGTTCGCCGAGGCTGGCGGCGACTTCGGCACTCCAACCGCCGGTTTTCGGTCCTTCCTCGACAATAATGACACGCGATGTTTTTGCCACTGACTGCTCGATCAACGGCCAATCGAGCGGGTCGAGCGTACGCGGATCGATCACCTCGGCTTCGATACCCTGGCTGGCCAGTTCTTTAGCTGCCGCGAGTGCTAAATGCATCATCAGCAACGTGGCGACAATGGTGACGTCACCACCGGGCCGGCGAATGATTCCTTTGCCGATTGGCACGATGTAGTCTTCATCGGGAATTTCGCTGGAGGCATCGACATCACCTGTTGTGGCGCTGATTCCTTTCGACCCGTACAAAAGCTTGTGTTCAAACATGAGAACCGGATTGTCATCGCGGATCGCGGCCTTCAGCAGGCCCTTGGCATCATAGGCGGTGGCGGGACAGATGACCTTGAGGCCGGGTACGCCAGTGAAATAACGTTCCATGTTCTGCGCATGTTGAGCCCCCCTGCCGGTGGCGCCGACCGGGGCTCGGATAAGTAACGGCACGGAAAGCGTGCCACCCGACATGTAGCGGAGTTTGGCGGCGTGATTGACAATCTGGTCCATCGCCAGAAAGAGAAAATCGCTGTACTGGATATCCAGGATAGGACGCAACCCTGCCAGCGCCGCACCGATGCCAAGACCGACAGTCCCGGCTTCGGCGATTGGGGTGTCGATGAGTTGATCTCGAAATTCCTCTTCCAATCCGAGGGTGACGGTGAATACGCCACCCCAGCCACCGGGTATGGAGATGTCCTCGCCCATACAGAAAACGTTTTTGTCGCGGCGCATTTCCTCTATCAGCCCGTCGCGGAGTGCGGGTGCTATGGCGAGTTTTTTCATGATTCCAGCGGCTCCGCGTAGACATATCGAAACGCTTCTTCCGGATCGGGATCCGGCGCTGCCAGGGCGGTCTCGATGACCGCTTCGATTTCGGCTTCCAGTTCGGTCTGCATTTCCGCCAGCAGCGATGCTTCCGCGTGACCGTCGCGCAAGAGAACTTTTTCAAAGCGTTTCACGGGCTCCTGCTCCAGCGCGTGGTCGCGTTCTTCCTCCGGCATGTAGTTGCACGGGTCCCGTCGGTTATGCCCGGTGATGCGGTAGGTCATTGCCTCGATGATGGTTGGCCCCTGGCCGGCGCGGGCTCGCTCGACGGCGGTTCGAGCCGTTTCATGCACCTCGAGCACGTCGTTACCGTCGATTGTGACACCCGGAATCCCGTAAGCGGCTGCTATCCCGGACAACTGCTCCAGTTTGGTGTTGCGGGAGTAGTGTGTGGAAGCGGCGTACCGGTTGTTTTCGATGACGTACAAAATCGGCAAATCCCAGATCGCTCCCATGTTGACTGCTTCGTGGAAGATGCCTTCGGCGACGCCGCCATCACCACTGAACGACACGGCGACATGGTCTTCCCCGCGCCTCTTGAAGGCCAGCGCCACGCCCGTGGCGATGGGGATGCCGCCGCCTACAATGGCGATGGACGGCACCATGCCCTTGGTAATATCACCGACATGCATTGAGCCGCCTCGTCCTTTGCAGCAGCCGGAAGTCTTGCCCAGCAATTCGGCGATGAACGACGGCAGGGAGACGCCCTTGGCCAGGGCATGGGCATGGGGCCGGTGGGTGCTGGTAATAACGTCCGTCTGACGCAAGGCGCGACAGATGCCGACGGCCACTGCTTCCTGGCCGAGAGACTGATGCAGTGTGCCCGGAATAGTGCCTTCCAGAAAAAGTTGACTCAAGCGCTCTTCCACCTTCCGGATGAGCAGCATCTGGCGATAGAATTCGAGCATGTCGTCGGTCGAATATAGCATGTGGGGAGTGCAGGGTTGAGGTTCAATGTTTTGAATTCGCGGCGTCAAGCACATCCTGACGGGTGATCATGCCATGGTTCCCCGTTCCTTTGAGCTGCGCCAGATCAACTGACATTTTTTTCGCGAGATTGCGGATCAGGGGCGATACGCGCGGCGCATCTTCTGCCGGTCGCCTGGCCGCCATCGGTTTTTCCTTGTCCGGCTCCGGCTGTTCGGCAGTGGTGTCGGTAGGCGTCACGGTGTCCGGCACCGATTCTCCGGCCGCCCCGACATAGGCGATTACCTCGCCGACCTCTATGACATCGCCGTCTTCTGCCAGCAGCTTCAGCACGGTTCCCTCGGCTACCGACTCGAGTTCCGTCACTGCCTTGTCGGTTTCAATAGCTGCCAGCGGCTGGCCGCGCTTCACCGTATCGCCCGGTTTTACTTTCCACTCGATCAACGTGATCGTGTCGGCCGTGGCTGCCAGATCCGGCATCATGATTGGTTTTGCCATAGTAGCTATTCCGGATATTCATAATCGGGAGTCCCATAAACTTCCGGCATATCGAGGAGCTCCAGAAGAATCCCGTATTCGTGGTCTGATTCGAAATAATCAAAGCGACCGTTGCGGTCGTTGCCTAAGATTGGTCCGCCCTGGATCTGGGCATAGCCAAGCCCTTCAAGGTATTTGTAGGATGCATCGTATTCGCTGGGGGGCAAGTAGGTTCCCAGGTGATGCAGGCCGCCTTCGGGTTGTTTGTCCAGATATTCGGAATAGATAGTCTTGCCGCTTCCCGGCAGTGGAACGATGATTTCCACATCCCAGGTACCCGAATCCGCCATGCATACCTCGAGGGCATAATCCTCTGCGGCAGCGCCCCGGTAATTGACACCTTCCCAGTTGCGGCTTTCCACGTTATAGACCTTGAACGGTCCGAAGCCAATCGCCACCAGGCGGTCCATCATTGTTTTCGCGTCGGGTGCCACAAAGCCGAGTTGGCACCAATCGGCTAACGACTTTATGTCGTCGCTTAATTTGATCACTGCTTCTAACCTCTTTTTCGTTCAGATATCATTCACGGCAGCAGGGAACCGACACAGGGGCATGAGATCAGGTTTGCCGACGGGAATTTACTCAATTGACGCACACCGTCCTTGGTTACGACAAATTGCTCCTCAATTCGCGCCGCATCGTTTCCTTCGCCGCAATACGTTTCAAAGGCCATGACCATATTTTCTTCGATCACTTCGGGGTTGTCGAAGGAGAAAAACCGGCTGATCACCGGTTTCCCCCAGTGCGTGATGCCGATCCCGTGAGCCACCTGCAGGGCAAAGGCCTCGGCCTCGCTGGACAGCCCCATCTCTTCATAGGACGGCCAAACTTCGGCAATTTCCGCGGTACTCACACCGGGCTTCACCATTGCAACGGCATCAAACAGCCAGTCATAGGATTTCTGGTATACATCGAGCTGCAGGCTGGAGGGCTTACCGATCACAAATGTCTGGTAGTAGCATGTCTTGTAGCCGTTGAAGACACTGACCACGTCGATGAAAAGCATGTCGCCCATGCGCAGCATGCGATCGGACCAGTCATGCGGATGCGGGTAGGCTCGGTTGCCGGATATGACGTTGATATTCTGTATTTCCTCGGAGCCCAGCCGATACATGGTCTCGCGCATGGACCCGGCGATGTCGCTTTCGCGAACGCCCGGTGCCGCCGTGTTGACGACTTCCCAAAACGCCGCCTCGACGATGGAAATGGACGTCTCGATCAACTCCACCTCCTCCGCGGTCTTGATCTTCGAGGCATTGAGCAGGCATTGCTGGCCGTCAACGACTTTTATCCCCTCGTTTTCCAGCGCCTGGATGATTGGAATCTCAGACAGGTCGATGCCCACCGGCTCATTCTGTACGCCGTACTGAGTGAGGTGGTCCTTGACCATGCTGGCAAACTTCTTGGCATTCGCCTCGCCTACCGCCCGTGGGAAGGCGCCCCGCCAGGTACCGATCGAGGGGAACATGCGGTCGGCGATCCACGGGCAGAGCTTTTTCTTGGCGGCGATAGCGCTGCCGAGCTCGTAGAGAATGGGTTCCTCGCCGGCCACCATCAGGGCGCTGCGCAGCAGTTTGTTGTTGGCCCAGTCGTTGACCTTTGTGCTGGTGATGTAGCGAATCCAATCCTGATCGAAGACCAGGAGCGTTGCAATCCCTTCCTTGACCATCTGTTCGTTGGTCTTGCGAACCCGATCTTTGCGAAGCTTGTCGTAGTCAATGCGGATTTCGCAATCTTTGGCCATTAATCCCAGAGTCATGATAGAAGTCTCCTTGCTTTTGAACTGCGATGCTTACGCAAAATACAATCCGCCGTTGAGATTGAGTAGGCCACCGGTCATATACGAGCCGGCATCGGACGACAGCCACATGATTGTGCCTGCCATGTCCCGTCCTTCCGCGTACCGGCCGAGGGGAATCGTTGCCAGTTCCTCGTCTTTCAGTTCATCGAACGTCATGCCCCGTTCTTTCGCCTCGTTACGCATAAAGCTCCAGTGCATTTCGGTGGCCGCCAGGCCGGGGCACAGGGCGTTGACGGTCACGTTGTACGGGGCCATCTCGCGGGCCAGGGAGATCGTCAGCGTATGAACTGCGCCCTTCGAGGAACAGTAGGCCGCATACCCCGGGAAACCGAGTTTTCCTCCGTAGGAACCCAGATTGACGATGGCGCCGTGCTTTTGTTCCCGCATTTGCTGCGAGGCGTATTTGCAGCCGAAAAAAATCCCCTTGAAATTGACCGAGAAAATCCGATCGATGATCTCGACATCCATATCGGCCACAAGTCCTTCTTTCAGATGCATGGCGGCGTTGTTCACCATGATGTCGAGCCGGCCGAACTTCTCGACCGCGCCGGCAATCAAGTCGCGGACAGCGGCTTCATCACTTACATCGACTTCCTTGGAATAGCCATCGTTTTCCGGATTGGCTTCTTTTATGGCGTCGAACATTTCGTGAACATTGGGTGAAATGTCGGCAACCACAACGTGCACGCCGTGTTCAGCCAATGTTTCCGCTGTCCCTTGCCCGAGTCCCCTGGCGGCTCCGGTAATCACTGCGACTTTGCCTGCGACATCGCTGAAAAGTTGCTTGGCCATGTGACCCGTCCTGTTGGCTACTGGATGAATGGTCCCTGACGAAAACCTCGCCGAACGAGGATTTTTATTCAGGCGCTGAACAGATATGTATGAATTTCGGTTTGGCAGTATAGTTACGGTATTCGCAGGTCATGGAAGGTCAAGCGAAACTGCAGTAAGATGTACTGGACGGATCGATGAAACCCACGGATGGGGCAGGGACAAGATGGGGCCCCGCCTCCAACTGAATGGAACTTTATACGATGGCGAGATCGCATGCACTTGCAGACGGGGACAGCCCTGCGGCTGCCTGGCAATTGAATGAAAGCGGTATTGCGGTATGGCCGGTCGGAGCTTTTGAGCAACACGGTCCGCACTTGCCGGTGAATACGGATGGTCTACTGGCGCAATATTTTGGCGAATTCGTCGCTGCCGGGCTGGGTGCTTGCCTGCTGCCGCTGCAGGCCGTCGGCACCAGCTTGGAACACACCGGGTTTCGCGGATCTTTCAGCCTGACCCCGGAGTTGCTGATGCAGTTCGTCCGCAATTGGGCGGATGAGTTGGAAGCCCAGAATTTTCACACCTGCATCGTCGTCAACTTTCACGGCGGCAACTTTTCATTGGCTCCGGCGATCCGCGATATCAATCGCAAAGACCGGCGCATCAAGTTTCTCCTGGTCAATTCCTGGGAGTTGATTTCTCCTGCCACCGAAGAGGTCCACGGCGGCGAGTTCGAAACCAGCCTGATGCTCCACCTCTTTCCGTCGCTGGTGAAGAAAAACGCTGTCGACGAGGATCCGTGCAAGGCGGAACCGCCGTTCGATAAAAGCGACCTGAACACGTTCGGGTTCGGCCGGATGAGTTGCTCGGGAGTGTGGGGATACCCGACGAAAGCCAGTGCCGCAAAGGGCAGAAAGTGGCTGGCGGGGATGAAGGCGAGCATGCTGCTGCATATCAACAAGCAACTCGACCGCCTGTCACAGGATCGGCGCTATGGCGGCCCGGGACCTGTTGCTTTGCGGCCGATGACCGAAGCGGACATTCCCCTTGGCATGCGCCTGAAGGGCCTGGCTCACTGGAACCAGCTCGAGGATGACTGGCGGATGCTGCTGGCTGCATCCGGTGGCGGAAACTTCGTCGCGCTCCACAATGGCCTTGCGGCCGGCACGGTTACGACGGTGACCTATCAGGATCACTTTTCATGGATCGGCATGGTGCTTGTCGATCCGCCCAGCCGCCGGTGCGGTGTGGGTAAGGCGCTGTTGACGGCTGCGGTCGATTACGCCGAGGCGTTCGGGCCGGTTCGGCTCGACGCAACGCCGGCCGGCGAAAAGCTCTACGATGCACTGGGGTTTCGGGAGGAGTCTCGACTGGCCCGCTACGAGTGCCGGAGTTTCGCGGAAGTCCCGCCGTCTGTGGCGGTGAGAATCAAGCCGATCACTGCGAGATTGATCAATGCCGTAGCGACCTATGACGCGCAAATATTCGGGGCCGAGCGGAAGTCCGTTCTGAAATCCCTGCAGTCGATGGCACCGGAGCTTGGATACGTGGCGATGGACGGCAAGGCGATCATCGGGTTCTGCCTGGGCAGGGGAGGGGATGAGTTTACGCAAATCGGTCCGGTGGTAGCCGATTCGCCGGCCACTGCCGCGGCGCTGCTCTATCGAGCGCTCGCACAATGCCGGGGGCAGGATGTGATTGTCGATAGCCTCGACCGGCAGGCGGCGTTCAATGCGGTTTTAGCGGAACTCGGCTTTCAGGTGCAGCGCCCGTTCATTCGCATGTGTAAGGGCAAGCTGAAGTGCCCGGGTGTGCCGAAGATGCAGTTCGCGATCGCGGGTCCCGAGGTGGGGTAGAATATATTTGCAGGCTGCTTACTGTTGTTGCAGGCGTCCGCGCAGGTGTTCGGCCAACTGGACATTTCCCTCTGCGGTCGCCAGTTCGATTGCCTTCTGGTACTGGGCAATCCCGTCGTTCGGCATATTCTGGATGAAGAAGGCGTCGCCCAGATTTATCCGGGTATGGGTGCTGTTCGGTCGCAGCCCGATCGATTTTTTCAGGTGAACGATCGCGGTAGGATCACGTTTCTGGTTGAGCAAGGCCCCGAGAAGGCGCAGCCATTCGGGGTTCTCGGGTGAGAGCCGCACCGCTTCGCGAAAATGCTGGAGGGCCCGATCGAGCTGTTGCAGATAGACCAATGAATTGCCTAGCAGGGCGTGTGCGTGGGACGACTGGGGATTGATCCGAAGCGCCTCGTTGCATTGCTGTGCCGTCTGGGCAAATTGTTCGGAACGGACCAGAGCCTCCGCCAGTTCAATGCGCCACTCGTAGACGTCCGGTGCGAGCTCGACGGCTTTTCTCAGTGCCGTCGCGGCCTCCTCGTTCTTTTTCTGATACCGCAGAATAGTGGCGAGCTGTCCGTAGACACCCGCCCCGCCCCGCTGATGCTCGGCTGCATCGCGGAGATAGAGAGCGCCATTGTCGAGAGTCCGTTGCCTATTCTCGGCAACCTCCGATCGCAGAAGGAAAAGCTGTGCCAGGTGCTCCATGCTCATATGCTGCGGTGACTCGAGCCAGTGTGCTTCGAACGGGACGGACAGCGTTCGGCGCTGCCGTACGTCGGCGTCGAGCAGTTTGGCATCCTCGAGCAACGTGTCGACATCGACTGTTCCGCGATAAACCGCCATGATCCGCCCTTTGTCATCGATCAGGAAGCTGGTCGGCACTGCTAGTGGCACGACGCGCGCGAAGATATGGTCGTTGACTGTCTGCAGTCCGTCTATCGACGCGCTATCGATCAGACCCGCCTCGAAGGGGAACTGCAGCTTGTCGAGCAATCGCCAGACATCCGCCGTCTCGGTCTGCTTTCTTTCATCGACGCTGTCGACGCTCAGGGCGATGATGTTCAGCCCGGCATTTTTGAGCTGCTGCTGGTCCCGGGTCCACTGCATCAATTCGCGGTGGCAGGGCGCGCACCAACTGGCCCAGAGGTTGACCAGCGTCGGCCCCTTATTGTCCAGGTTCAGTAATCGTTGCGTACCTTGTCGATCCCGGTAGCTGATATGGGGCAGCAGCGGTCCGGATGCCAGAAACACACGCCCCGCGCTGGTCGCCGGCTTGCCGGCAAGGATCGTGGGCGTAAGGGGCCCCCTCCCGGGCGGGCGCGTCCACCGACGGGCTTCGCCGGTGCCCTGAGTGACATGGTACTGACGGTCGGCCTGCAGACCGGTGAACATCTCGGGTTCGCCGCCGGGCCAGTGGACAGTCACCTTCTCTATCGAGGTGCTGCTGCCCAGCCCGAAGTGCAGCCACTTGCTGGATTGGGCGAGAAATCCCTCTCCCGCGCGGAGGGTCCGGATCAAAGGTTTCGCCTCATCGCCACCCAAGTGGACCTTGACCCGGGCGCCGATGGCGTCCCGATTACACGTCTTGCCTTCCAGGCGAATCGCCAGGAAGTGGTTGCCCGTAGGCACGTCGTTGCGCATGTATCGGAGCTGCGGCGCCGTGCGATTGCGCAGCCAGAAATCGAGGTCCCCGTCGTGATCCCAGTCGACGAAGGCGGCGCCACGGCCGTCGTCTGAGAAGTCGAGGCCGCTGATCGGGGAGATGTCGGCGAATCGCCCATCCTGCATATTGAGGAAGACACAGTGCCGCTCGTAGCCACTCATCGAGCGCCCCTCCTCCTGCATGCGCACAACCTCGAAGTTGGCCGCCCTGTAGGCCTCCTGCTCTCCCGCACGACTTGGTATTTGCGACACGACCTGCCGCCAAAAAAAACTTCACAAATCCTTCGTGTCGGGAGCGGACAGGTTGCCGTTGGTCACCAGGATGTCGTCCCAGCCGTTGTTGTTGAGGTCGCAGAATAGAGAGGACCATGCCCACCGCCCCATCGTCACCCCCGCATCGACACTGACGTCGGTAAAGGTGCTGTCGCCGTTGTTGGCAAAAAGGGTGTTGCCGCGCGCCAGGCGTTGGAAGGATTTGCGGGCGAAAGGGGAGAGGTCGCGTGTGAATTGATCCTGTGTAACGATCCTGTTGCCGGCGTTTGAGTACATGTTGCTGACGTAAACGTCCATCAGGCCGTCGCGGTTGTAGTCGCCCCATGTAACAGACATGCCGGAGGCGATATCCTCGACATCCGCCGTCGCGGCGACATCGACAAATGTGCCGCCGTCGTTGCGATACAGGCAGTTGCGCCCGAAATCGTTGGCCAGATAGAGGTCTTGATCGCCGTCATTGTCATAATCCTCCCAGGCAGCGGAGAAGGTGAAACGACTGTTGTTGGCATCCAGCCCGGTCTCGACAGTGACGTCGGTGAATTCGAAGTCGCCGTCGTTGCGCAGCAGGAAGTTTCTGGCGCCGTTATTGGCGTCGTAATAAGGAATCGGCAGTGCGGCGCGATCCGATTCGGCGGCGTTGCGGTTATAGCGGCCGACAAAAAGATCGAGGTCGCCGTCCTCGTCGTAGTCGGCGGCGCAAAGGGCGAAGCCCATCCCGGCGCTGGTGACGTGCGAAGCCTGCTCGAAATGTCCCGTGCCGTCATTCTCGAGGATAACCACCCCGGCGCGCGTGCCGATCGCCAGGTCCTGGTCGCCGTCGTTGTCGAGGTCGACTAACAGAGCGGAGACGGTTGTATCGGCGAAATTGACACCTGATTCGCTCGAGCGGTCGGTTGCGGTGGAATCCGGGTTCTGGATGAAGAGGCGATTGGGCAACCCGCCGGCCTCGCAGAGATACAGGTCGTCTAAGCCGTCGCCGTTCACGTCGCCGATTGCCAGGCCGGAGTAGCCGGCAATATGCTGGCCATGGGCCCGTTCGAGCCTGCCGATCCAATGGAACGTGCCGTGCATCAGCTGTTCCCGGAAAAAATCATTACCGCCGATCGCCGCCTCGGTACAGTCTGCAAACAGCGGCGTTTCGGGAGTTCGCAGAATCGTCTCCCGGTAATCGACCAGGCCGATGGTGTGCAGACGCGGTGGGTTACTGGTCTGCCAGACGCTTTCCCAGATGGATGAAACCGCCGAACCCCGGGCTCGGATCGACACATGCTGCCGCGTGGTGATCCGGTCAGGTTCCTGCTCGACCCGGAAGATCTTGATATCGACTTGCAGTTCCCCGCCCCCAGCGAATGGCTCTCGAAGCCGGCCAAGGGCTTCGGCAAGGCCGTCGACCCCATGATAGGGACCGAGGCCCTTAGCAGGATCCTGCGGATTCTCGGCGGCAAGAACCGTCAGGACCTCGTCGGCATAGCGTTCCTGCAGATTTGCGGGCCGAAGGCCGCTGCAGGAAAACTTGTTTGTCACCAGGGGCGTGAGCCGGGCCGTGTCGATGGGATTGGTCTGCTCGAGCAGACTGCCCAGTATCTTTAATTGGGCTTTTGCCGCCTTGCTAAACACCTCCGTGTGCCAGCCGTCGTCGGCGGGGTCGTCGGTGAAGAGCGAGTCGATCGGACGGCCGTCGATGGTGGCGGTGATCGTCTCGGGTTCGCTCGAGACTGTCGCCGTCACGGCTGTGGGGCTTGCGGCAGGTTCCGGATCCCGACAGCCATGGCGTAGGCTGAAAAACAGGCAGAACAGCATGATGATTGAGACTGTAATCCAGCAGCGATGTGCTCTGACCTGACAGATGATCAAAGGGTCTACTCTCGGTTATTGCGTGGGTATGCGGCTCGTCCGGAACGTGTTTACCATAGTCTTTGCAAACATTTTCGCGAATACAACCGTTTTTTTTCATCACAGTTTCAACGGCTGCTTTTCGTTGAATGAAGTTACAGTGCCGAAAAAGGATAACGAGGTCGATTAGGCGTGGTCTGTACACAAAAAAAAAACCGGAGATCGTTGTGATCTCCAGGCTTTTTGAGTTGTGCTGTATAAGGGCCCTTACGGAGTAGTCTTACTGACTGTCGTAGACTGTCTGGACCTGGTCGATGATGTATTCCATGCAGGTTGCGAAATCGCCCGGGATCGGATCGCAGATGTTGCCGCCGGCTCCGACGGTAGCGACTGTGCCGATGGCTTGGACGGTGCTCTGGAAATCAGTGACCGTGTTGGACGGATCAGCCAGCAGCAATGCGGTGGCGAGATCGAAGGTGGAGTCGGAGAGTGTCTCACAGGTGACACACGGAGCTGCTGCGCCGGTATCGCCCAACTTACCCTGCGGACCCTGGTCGCCGACTGGACCATCCGAACCGACCTTGCCCTGCGAACCCTGCGGTCCAGGAGTCGATTCGATGCTGTCGATCTGGTCCTGTATATCGTTGAAACGATACGAGTTGAAATCGACTCCGGCCTGTTCTGGGACGAGGCTGGGTTCGGCCACGACGTAAGCACCGCCGATATCGATCGCCTCTCCGCTGGTATCGTTACTGGCCTTGCCGGCGGCGTCTACTGCAAAAACACCGCCAGTCTCCGGTTTGACATCATGTACCTTGCCTTCGCTGTTAATTCTGAAGGTCAAGTAGTTGATCTCGGGGAGTCCCGCTGGGTTACTGGATGTAGAGTGCCGATTGAGTCTTGGCCGACCGGTTTCACTCGGCCATATGCCCGTAGTGACATTATCGCCACCAACCCATCCGTAATGTCCGGGTCCAAAAAGGCCCACGAGACTGCCGCTGTTGCCGAAGAAACCGTATTCCACAGTCGGCCCGGTGATGTTCAACGTGCTGGTGCCTTCGCCGTTGGCGCCCCAGGGCGGTTGAATGTTCTGGACATTGCCGCTGCCGTCGACGTCAAACGTCACTGCCTCATGAAAATGAGCCCACTTTCCGACCCAATTGTATGAGCCGGTCGGTACATCTCCCGTCATCTCTGAGGCTGCATTCCAAGGAAGCCAAGCATGCCCCCCTGGCAGGGTCGTGCCGGGTTGAGCGTAACATGCCCAAGGGGTGTTGTCGGCATTTGCAGAGATCGTGACGTTGAACCCACTTGCCGGAATTGCCAAGGCCAAGGCCCCGACTGCGATGATTGCGATTAATGTTTTTTTCATGAGTGTCTTCCTTTTTTCTGTTTTGATGATTGGTCTATTAACTCGCTCAAGAGACATTATAGAAAAATCCTTTGCGGATTGCAAGTCTTTTTTTTGTCGAAATTGCGCGTAGTATTTGAGCCGCCCCGGTGGCCTTGTGCCGCTTGGGTTACTGACTCGTTTATTAGAGTGTGTTGCGCATGTTTTTTAGGATAGTTCGCTAACCGGAGGGCAAAGGAAGTACTCTCGGATAATGCGTGTTTATTCCCGTTTATCCAGGCAGGCAGGTTTTATACTCGAGACTTGGCAAAGGTTTTAGCGTATGGAGTCGGCTCTTTTTGTCGAACCTAACGACTGCTCTTCGTAAGAATGAAGGAAACTATGTCGGGAAGAGATGAAGGGGAGCGATTTGGCGTGTGTGTTCGTACGCAAAAAAAAAGCCCGGAGATCATTGTGATTTCCGGGCTTTTTGAGTTGTGCGGTATGGCGGCCCTTACTCGGCGGCCTTAGCGTCGTAGATGCCTTGGACCTGATCGTTGATGTATTCCAGACAGGTTGCGAAACCGCCCGGGATCGGATCGCAGATGTTACCGCCGGAACCGACGGTAGCGACTGTGGCGATCGCATCGACGGAGCTCTGGAAATCGGAGACCGTGGATGGCGCATTGCCTGCCAGGAGTGCGCAAGCGAGATCGAAGGTGGCAACGGAGAGCGTCTCACAGTCGACACACGGAGCCGCCGCGCCTCCCGCGCCGTCTGCGCCAATCTTACCCTGGGTACCCTGGTCGCCGGCTTTGCCCTGCGGGCCCTGCGGGCCGGGAGTCAGTTGAATGTTGTCGATCGATGCCTGCAACTCGTTCTTGATCCTCAGCAAGTCACCATCGATGGGGCCCTGTTCTGCGACGAGGCTCGTATCGGTCATTACGTAACCCAAGCCGACTTCGACAGCTGATCCTGCGGTGTTAAGTTCAGCCCGGCCGGTAGCGTCTATCGAAAAGGTTCCGGAACCCGCCGGAGAAGCTGAGGAGACCGTGCCGGTCTCAGGGCTTATCGTGAAGTCGACGTAGAAGAAGTCCTTCCCTGTGGGACTTTGGGAAGGGTGCAGCCAAGTTGAGGATGCTCTGTCCTGCGGCCACAGAGCGTTAGTGGTGAACTCACCATCTCCGCACCAGCAAGGTGGCGAAACGGCACCAGGAACACCGTTTTGCGAACTATTGGTAGCAGACGTTAGAGCACCTCCAGCACCTGCGAAACCGAAAGTAACCGTAGGCGGTGTGATGTTCAAGGTGGAGGTGCCTGCGCCGTTGCCGCCCCACGACGGCTGGATGTTCTGGATCAAGCCGCTATCGTCAACGTCAAACTTCAGAGCGCCCGGGAAATGATTCCAGAATCCGCCAAACGAGTATGAACCGGTCATCATGTCGCCGGTTTTTTCGTAGCAGCCTGGCCAACAAGACCCATAATCCCAAGGCGCAAAGGGAGCAGGTGCATAGCCGCCCCGAGTGTGGTCCGAAATAATCGACGGCGCGCTAGATGACGGGGCAATGATCGTGATGTTGAAGGCACTTGCAGGGATTGCCAGAACCATGGCCCCGGCTGCGATGATTGCGGTTAATTTCTTCTTCATCCTGCGGATCTCCTTAATTGGCAATTTTCGTTTTTTCTGTTGATCGGCAGTTGTGAACTTCTGCGTTTTTCCGATTCAGCAGTCTTCAGTATAGAAAAATCCTTTGCGGTTTGCAAGTTTTTTTTTGTCGAAATTGCGGTAGTATTTGAGCCGCCCCTAACGACTGCTCTTCGTAAGAATGAAGGAAACTATGTCGGGAGAGATGAAGGGGAGCGATTTGGCGTGTGTGTCCGTACGCAAAAAAAAGCCCGGAGTTCATTGTGATCTCCGGGCTTTTTGAGTTGTACGGTATGGCGGCCCTTACTCGGCGGCCTTAGCGTCGTAGATGCCTTGGACCTGATCGTTGATGTATTCCAGACAGGTTGCGAAACCGCCCGGGATCGGATCGCAGATGTTGTCGCTGGAACCGACGGTCGTGACCGCGCTGATGGCTTGGACGGAACTTTGGAAGTCGGTTACCGTGGACGGCGGATTCGCCAGCAGCAGTGCGCAGGCGAGTTCTAAGGTGGCGTCGGAGAGCGTCTCACAATCGACACACGGAGCTGCTGAGCCGGCATCGCCCTGCTTGCCCTGGGGGCCCTGGCCACCGGCTGCACCATCCGAACCGACCTTGCCCTGCGGACCCTGCGGGCCAGGAGGCGGTGAGATGTTATCGATCTTGCTCTGCAGCTCAGCGAAACGATATGAGTCGAAATCGATCGCGGCTGCATCCGAGGTGAGTTCCGGGTCGCACATGACGTAAGCCGAGCCGATAGGGATAATTGTGCCTGCGGTGTCGATTTCAGCCCGGCCGGTAGTGCCGTCTACTGTAAATACACCGTTAGTTGCCGGAAAAGGATCAACGATTTTGCCATCCGCGTTCATGCTAAACTGTAGGTACGGCACATGATCATAGCCGCCCGGTGCTGAAAGGTGCCGATAAAGTGCGGCAGGTTCGGCTAATCCAGGCCACATACCCGCTGAAGTGTGATCGCCGTCTCCGACCCAGCCGTCCATGCAAGCACCGTGTGGCCATTTGTGCACATGGCACACCAGGCCAGTTCCGGCACCTGAGAAGCCGTAAGAAACTGAAGGCGCCTGGATGTCCAACCTGTTGGTGCCTTCGCCGGAGCCGGCCCATGCCGGTTGAATGTTCTGGAAATTCCCGCTGTCGTCAACGTCGAACGTCACTGCATTCTGAAAATGAGCCCACCTTCCGGTCCAATTGTATGAGCCGGTCGGTACATCTACCTCAACACCATTATTAGTACCCCAAGGAAGCCAAACATGCCCCCCTGGCAGGGTCGTGCCGGGTGCAGCGTAACATGCCCAAGGGTTGTTTGCATCATTTGCAGAGATAGTGACGTTGAACGCACTTGCGTCGATTGCCAGGACCAGGGTCACGGCTGCGATGATTGCGGTTAATTTCTTTTTCATCCTGTGGGTCTCCTTAATTTTTAATTTCCGTTTTTTTTCTGGTGTCGGAAGTTGCGAACTTCAGCGGTTTCCCGCTTCAACTGTAATCAGTGTAGAAAATCCATCTGCAAATTGCAAGACTTTTTTTCGCATACAATTGGAGCGCATTAATCCAATTTGTCTGCGAGGATCTCTTGACTGGCGTACTCGTGGATTTTTTTGAGGTACGCCCGGCGCGTCTCAATCCAAGTCGACGAGAATCTCTATATCGGCGTTGCCGCGGAGTTCCTTGAGGTGAGCGCGGCGGGTCCACTCGAGTTTGGCCGCTGCGACCTGATCGTGGAAGGCGCCTTTGCCCCCGTCGTTGAGGAAAGACCGGGTGATCAATATCTGCCAGGACCGAAATTCGTCATCGGTCAGTTCGTCCGGGAGGATTTCCTGCTTCGCCGCATTCAGGTGTCGGCGCAGAGCGTCGTTGTCGTCAGCGCTACCGCCCATCACCGTCTTCATTACGGCCTCGTAGTATGCATCGAGTTCCTCATCGGTCACTTCGATGTTTTTGGCAGTCAACCCGTGCGCGTCGTAATACGCTTCGACTAGGGCGGGATCGACAACAGCACTTAGTTTTGCGACCGTGTCAGCTAGGTGTTTTACCGTCTCAGTGGTCTTTGACAGTAGTTCCACTGTTTTCGGCTCCTTGTCGAATCCTTTTTCCCGTGCTTCGGCGGCTAGCACCTGAATCCTCAAGATCGACACCAGCATCACATCCGCCTTTGCCCCCGTCGTCTGGGTGCCGATATTGTCCCACCCGGGAAGGTAGCCCAGCACCAGATCTTTGCCGTTAACAGTCAGCACGGCCTTCGCCAGAAGTTCGTCGATCAATTCCGGATCGCCAGCCAACTCTGTGGGGTCGACGGCTCGCGCTTTCGCTTCGCTGGCCAGCGCCAATTCGATGATCTTGTCACGGAGCGGTGCGCCTTGCCCTGCTTTAGCCCCCGAGCCCACTTGCCTGGTACTCGCCGAGTCCAACGCTTGATCAATAACTGCCGAAGGTATGGCGTCACCGTTGACGGCAAGCCGAATGTCCGCCATCAGCGTTTTTAGCCAATCGCCATACGCCGTTGACTTACGCAAGCGTGTCACAACGCTGCGTGCCTCCTGCCGGTGGAACTTAGGGTTTACCTTGGCAAAATAGTCCGCATGCTCGATCAGGCAGGCATCGATTTCTGCCTTTGTTACCTTCACCTTCTTTTCGAGCCCGGAACGAAGCTCCTTCTCGTAAAACATGCCGAGGAGGCCTGAGCTCCGCTGTATCTCCAGTGCCAGCATCTTTTTGATCTGCGACTCCATACCCTCGGGTTTCTCGATGCCTTCCGTCTCGGCCTGCTGCGCGATTAATCGGTGATCGATGGCAATTTGGAGCGGGCGGATGAACCCTGTTTCATCGAGAATGAGATTGCTCTCGTAGATTGCTGTCCCGTTTACCCTGGCCAACGGGTCGACCGGATCGTCCTGGGCCAGGGCGCCACTGCCACAGAGCCAGCA
Organism: Lentisphaeria bacterium; assembly: GCA_963580095.1. Lineage (GTDB taxonomy): Bacteria > Verrucomicrobiota > Lentisphaeria > JABSQK01 > CAJWLW01 > CAJWLW01. Next base: position 29,175 of record CAUZJQ010000003.1, read on the forward strand.
TACGAGACTACAAATAAGGATATTAGAAAAAGATCGTGTTGTGCGCATGGTGTCGATTCCTGTTTTAGGGCATTGAGTGTTACGCTGTAGACGGTCCAAAACTGTACGCTAAATCCATGCCAGATCAAGTATAATTGCGGGATGTGGGATGCCCGAACGCCATAATAAATAGGGAAGTTGGCAATTATAGTTGAGATTTGGTAGATTGCTCGGCTGTTCGTGGGGCGTGGAATTATTGAATTGAGGTTATGCAATGAAAACGACAGTGACAGCTGAAGAGATTTCCCGCTATCGAGACCAGGGCTACTTGATCATCGAGGATTTGTTGTCGCCGCAAGAACTGGAGAGCTTGAAGGGGGCCGTCACGACTACAGTCGAGCAGATGGGAAATCGTAAGCTGGTTGGCGAGGGAAACGAGCAATTTCAATATGACCGAGAGAAAAACCCCGACACGACTTTCCTGCAGAAAATCAACCTGTGGAAAGATAATGATACGGTTTCAGGTTTCGTGCGCAATCCTGAAATCGGTAGAATGGCGTGTGAGCTTGCCGGCGTTAACAGCGTTCGGCTCTGGCACGATCAGACCTTGCAGAAGCTGCCTTGGTCCAATCCCACGTCTTGGCATCTCGACGCCCCCAACTGGTCGTTCCATTCCCGTGATGTGCTTTCGATTTGGATCGCGCTGAGTGACTCAACGCTTACGAACGGCTGCATGTGGTTCGTGCCCGGCACCCATAAGACCGCGGAATTCGAACGAAATGCTGAATTCAGTACGCAGGTGGGCGCCCTGTTCGACATTTACCCGGAATGGCACGGACTCGATGCGGTGCCGATTGAGTTGAAGGCTGGTTCGGCCAGTGTCCACAACGGCTTGCTCGCCCATGGCGCCGGGGTGAATATGACGCAGAACCCCAGGCAGGCGATGGTTGGCATCTACATGCCGGACGGCGTCACCTTCAACGGCATCCAAAATATTCTTTCCGCTGAACAAATGGAAGCGCTCAAGGTGGGGGACCGGTTCAATGATGATGAGCAGAATCCGGTGGTCTGGTCGCGGCAATGAAGGATCCTCATCATTGGGAATGATTCCGGTGTGACATCGCCTGGCCTTTGCTGTGGTATTGATCGACTACAGTACGTTAGCTTTTTTCACTTAATGGCGGATTGAAATGGAAGATTGCACAGCCCACAACATGCAGACTGCGCTCGTCGGCTTGGATGTTCATGCCAACACCCTTACGGAAGAGGAAAAGAAGATCCTCGATGAGCAAAGCTTTCTGCTCCTCGAAAATCTGATGGATGATGCATGGATGGAGGATGTTCGGAGCAGTTACGAAACCCTGATGGAAGAAAAATACGGAGCGTTTCGACCCGAGACTGTCGGGAAACCGGCTGCAGACGGAACCAGCAGGCACTTCAATGCGGGTACCCGCAGGTGGTTTGATATGGTCAGTGAAGGGGAAGTTTTCGAGCGCATGTACACTCATCCCAAAGTGCTTGCCGCGGTTCACCAGATTTTGAAAGCCGACTTCAAGCTGCATTCCGTAAACGGACGCGATGCCCTGCCGGGTATGGGAGAACAATCACTCCATACCGACACCAGCGCCCGAAATCCCGATGAGCCGTACAAGTTGGTCAACTCCGCCTGGCTCCTCGATGCCTTTACCGAAGAATCCGGCCCAACGCGGATCGTGCCCGGCACGCACAACCTGAAGGGGGAGCCGAAGGACTATGTCAATCCAGAGGACAGCCACGCGGAACAACAGTTGGTCCATGCTTCCGCCGGATCCGTCTTTGTGTTTAACTGTCATCTCTGGCACAGCGGGACCAAGAACCGGAGCACCTCATTGAGACGGGCGATCCACTGCGCGTTTGGCAGGCGCGATTACGACCAGCAACCCTGCCAGAAAGAACGGATTCGCAAGTCGACCTATGACCGCCTCTCACCAGCAGCCCGGTATTTGCTGGATGTGTAGGAGAGTGGCACGGCAAGAGTGGGAGGAGCTGTTGGGGCAAGTCGTGGGAAAGACAGATTTCTGCCGTCTGTTGCGACGTGCTATTCATAAATATATATTGCCGTCACCTTAACTTTGAGAGGTAAGATAGTGAAAAACACAGTTCGATATACTTTGCGCGTTCCGTTCAACTCGACGTTCAGCGCTGCCGAAGAAGAAGCCAGTCTGGAGGTCCTGCGGCGCGGTGACATCGATGAGGCGCTATTTTTTCTGCCGAATCTCGAGGAACGCTCTTCCGGCCTGCAGACGCTTGCCGAATGCCAGCGCTGTGCGGACCGGCTGGCGCCGATCTTCGAAAGGTTGCGCGGTGAGGGGGTCGTGCCGTCGATCAATATATGGTGGACTGTGTCCTTCAGCGATTTTCCCGGCTTGCCGCGGGATCATCGGGAGAAGTTCGATTTTCGCTGGGCCGTAGGACAGGACGGTCGCCAGAGCCGTACCGTTGCTTGTCCGCAGGACCAGGCATGGCGGCAACATACCCGTGAGATGTACGCCATCTTTGCGCGACTGAACCCGGCGCGCATGTGGATCGACGATGACATGCGCATGACTTTGCGCGCCGACCTGCATGATGCCTGCTTCTGTGACGTGTGCCTCGACGAGATGAGTCGCCGTATCGGGCGTCCTATTGCGCGCGGCGAGCTTGTTCCCGCCATTATGGCAGATCCGCCAAATGCTGTGCGCGACAACTGGCTGGAGTTTCTCGATGACCTGTGTCACGACAATGTTCGTGGCCTGGCCGATGCGGTTCGCGAGGCGAACCCGGAGACACAGACGTGCCTGATGCATTCGATGCCGGAAATCCACAATGCCGAGGGGCGGCGCTGGGATCGCCTGATTGATGCGCTTGGCGGCAACGAGCCCTGGTGTCGGCCGCCGATCGGCCCGTACCATGAGGCGACACCAATCGCCTATTGCTCATCTCTGAACAGCTGCCGTCTGGCGCTCGATGTCATTCCAGGCCACGTCAAGATGGCGCCTGAGATCGAGAATTACCCGCAGTCAAGATTCATGACATCGCCCCGTGGCATCAAGATGAGCCTTGTATTCTCGCAACTGTTTGGCATGGGCGGGGCCATCATTTCGGCCTATCGCTACGCCGGCCGTCTCGATCTCGAGATCGAGCGACATGACGCCTGGAGCGGCATGCTGCACGACGTAAAGCCGTATCTTCAGAGTATCGCCGAGCTCGGTGTCGAGCGGCATCAGTTCCAGGGTATCTCGATGTTCCACCATGGCCAGGTCTGCCGCCATACGCGTGACGTCGCCGATCAGCCGAAACCTATTTTCCTGTACCGCCGCCGGCCGATCGACGATGCCCTGCCGCTGCTTGGCTTCGCGACTCGTTACGGCGCCGGGGACGTGACTGTTTTTGCGGGGGAACACATTGCCTGCCTGAACAAAGCGGAACGGCATGAGTTTTTCGGTCGCGGCGTGCTTCTTGACGGGCGTGCTGCCGAGACGCTGCTGCGGTCCGGAGACGGTGCCCTTGCCGGCCTGAAAAGCGCTGCCGGTGAGTCGAATGCATCGTTGGAGACTATCGAAGATGCTGACTTCGGCGGGTTGGTAGGTGACCTGATCAACCTCCGTTGGGAAAGCAGCGCCCGGCAGTTCGACTGGCTCGATGGCGCGCGGACTGTGTCGCTCGTTCGCGATTACGACGACCGTGAAACCGGGCACGGGATCGTGTTGTACGAGAACGACCTGGGCGGGCGTGTCGCTGTCATTCCGTACGACAGCCAGGTCGAGATCGGCACGTTGGGCCTGACATATGAGTCGATGTGTACACCAGGTTTCCTGTCGTTCCCACGCCAGGCGCAGCTCAAGGCGGTACTCGAGTGGCTGAACCGCGGGCCGCTGCCGCTGTTCGTCCCGGGCGCGCCGTCCGTCTATCCGCTGCTGATCCGGCAGGAAAAACGGTTGATCGCGAGCGTAACGAACCTGATGGCCGATCCCGTATTGAATTTGACCCTGGAACTGGCCGTGCCGGGTATCGTCCCGGTGTCGGCGCGGCACCTGCAAGATGATGGCACATGGACGGATGCGGCGGACCTCAGCATCGATACTGCTGCAGACGGGGCGGTCACGGTGCGCACATCGATTACTGCCGAGCGGCTGGATCCGGTTGTCCTGGTGTTGGACAGTTGAACCGACATCCTCGAGCTTCTCGGTGGGCACGATTGTCTGTGCCTTGACTCTGTGTAAAGCGAAACGTATGTTGAATTTTCCTTCTCGTTCCCAGCCCCTTGTTCTATGGTAGCACGCAATGCCTGAAAGCACTGACACAGCGACCGATCAGGCCGCGCGACGCAAGTTCTGGACAGAGCATATGGAGCGCAGTTATGAGCTGCTGCAGTCCATGACAAGCTACCCGGCGGAAGAGTGCGGCGAGGGGCTTGCCTCTATTCCTGATGCCGCTGAGGAAGCCGGGATCGAAATGCTTTTTTCCACCAGCAAGATAGCCGGTGACCTCGACAGGATCCTCTATATTCGCAGCGGACTCATTCCCGACCTGATGGCAATCGCCCGGGACATGCGCGAACGTGGCTGGCTGTTGAAGATAGAAGACGGTTTTCGAACGCTGGATATGCAAACGCAACTGGGACGCAAACCGTCGGTCTTCGAGATGATTGTGCGTACCTGCCAGTGGGAGCTCGGTGGTGAGCCGCCGCCCCTGGACCTGATCTTTCGGCGCTCAACCTGCCTGGTCGCGAACTATCCGAATCGTGGCACCCATACGATGGGCGCAGCCGTGGATATATCGGTTTTTAGCCTGGAAGACGGCAGCGAGATTTCGCGTGGAAAATCATATTTGGAGATGAGCGAGTACACGCCGATGGATTCGCCCTTTGTCAGCCTTGCTGAGCAGGAAAACCGCAAAGCAATCACGGCGCTGATGGAGCGACACGGCTTTCTACATTATCCCGGTGAATTCTGGCATTACAACAAAGGCGACCCTCTTTATCATTTTATGGCTGAAACCGGCCGGCCGGCTCAGTACAACTGTGTGCATTGGGACGCTCGAACGAATGCTGTTGCCCCCTATGAAGACGTGACATCCCCACTGACGCCGCCCGACGAAATGGCGGAGTATCTGGCGCAAGCCCTGGAACGACTGACGGACGAACCATAAGTTGTTTCAGATGACCGCTGGGCAGAGTGCCGGATAGATTGTTGGCATGTCTTTGTTGCTCGCTGACAGCTGATACCTGAAAACTCCAAACCCATGAATCGTGCTGATGACCTACCCGACTTCTCCCTTGGATCTCAACTCGCCGCTGGTGTCGGCCTATTGCCAGAAAACGGCGGGATCGGCGCGATTGTCCGACGGCGCCCGGAACGTCTTTCCCAGCGGCATTACCCACGACGCCCGCTACATAGAGCCGCATGGCATTTATGTGACGCGCACGGAGGGGGCGCATAAATGGGATGTTGACGGCAACGAGTATGTCGATTACTCAGGTGGCCACGGTGCCTTGCTGCTGGGGCACAATCATCCGGTCGTCATCGCGGCAGTGGAGGAGCAGTTGAGCAAAGGCACCCACTATGGCGCCAACCACGAGCTGGAGATTCAGTGGGGTGAGTTGATCCAGAAAATGGTGCCCTGCGCCGAACGCGTGCGCCTGACCAATACGGGGACGGAAACGACGATGCTGGGGTTGCGCCTGGCGCGGGCTTTTACGGGTCGTGAAAAGGTCCTGCGCATCAAAGGCCATTTTCACGGTTGGCACGACTACGCTTCGGCTGGCTTCATCTCACACTTCGATGGCACGCCTGCTCGCGGTGTACCCGCCGGCACCAACGACAGCATTCTACTGACAGCGGTCAACGATTTGGCCGCCGCGGAGCAGGTCTTCGCTGCCAACGCCGACATTGCCGCCGTTATTCTGGAACCCACCGGCTCGACCTGGGGGCAAGTGCCGACGACGCAGGAATTCATCGAGGGTCTGCGACGGCTTGCCAGCCAGTACGGTACGATGCTGATCTTCGATGAAGTGATCAGCGGCTTTCGCTGCGCGCCCGGCGGTGCCCAGGAAGCTCTTGGGGTGACACCTGACCTGGCGATTTTGGGCAAGATTGTTTCCGGTGGCTTGACCGGCGCGGCGGTTGTCGGTCGCAAGGATGTCCTGGATGTTCTGGACTTCCGTGTGGCAGGGGAAAGGGGCGATGAGAAGGTTTTTCACATGGGCACCTTCAATGCCGCGCCCACGACTGCCGCTGCCGGGGTTGCGGCCCTTGAGTTGATCCGCTCAACCGACGCCTGTGGGCAAGCAATTGCGTATGGTGACAAACTGATCGATTCGCTCAATGAAATGTTTAACGAGGAAAACGTCAGTTGGATCTCGTATGGCACCTACGGCGGCTTTCACGTTTTCCTCAACCCGGAGAACATAAGCACGACTCGGCAGCGTATCGAAGCGGGTGAACACAGCCACGACACGCTCAAGGCGCCGGTGGTCCCGGCGCTTCGTATGAAACTGCGAATCGGTGTCTTGCTGCATGGTGTGGACATCCAGGGTTGGCCCGGCGCCCCTGTCACCGCTGCCCACAGCGATGCAGACTTGGTCCATACTGTCGAGGCTTTTCGCCAGACGATCAGACTGTTGCGCGAGGAAGGAGATTTGGATTGACAAAGGTTTGTCGATGATTTCCTTAACGTGTATATTGGGACCGTTACAGCTATACAATTGGTCACGCTGAATGAGGTTTTTGCCATAATTGCCTTCCCAAGACTATCTGGATCGCACCCGTTGCGGTGTTGCGTCGGACCGAAACGCTTTACTCTGATAGAGTTGTTAGTCGTCATTGTGGTCATAATGATCCTTCTCTCCATGCTGATATCGTCACTTCAGCATGCAAAGAGCGTTGCAAAACGTGTGGCGTGCATGAGTAATATCCGGCAACTGGCGATGGCCGCCGGCGGCATCTATCCCACTGACAACGACAGGGTCGTCATACCGGCAGTCCTGAAAGGGCCGACGACGCGGACGAACACTGGGCCGGCGATTCGAGACCAGGGACAGTATGCCGTCCATACTCCCATGGGTTACTCGGTGAGTTGGCTGGAAGAAATCGAAGACAAGCCGATCGATTTGTCCAAAATGCCGGAGGAGACGAATCCACTCGGATATTGCCCCGGAGACGAGCTCTACGGCGGCCCTTCGCCGACTGGAGATAGGTATTACAGCAACAAAACCGGTTGGTGGTGTGGCATTTACCGACGCCAACCGTCCTATTCACTAAATTATTTTTTTACCAACGCCAAAGGTAACGGCGCTCATGAGGATAACAGAGAACTTAACTACATAAGAATCAACCGGGTCGAGAATCCCGAGGAGAAAGTACTGCTTTGCGAAACACACTACACGGCGGTGGCCGGTGCCAAGTGGGAGTTCGCCAATACCTGGCCGGGTTGTAACTATGAACGGGGGCCGTTTCCGATGACCAAGGATCCCTATGTCTCATATGCTGATACCGGTGCCATCAGCTATGCGCGCCACGACGGTCTCGGCTTCAATGTTTCCTTCGCCGATTTGCATTCCGAATTTATTGAAAGCCCCGCCGGGTTGCACTCGCCATGGAGAAAGCCCGTCTCGGCCGGCGATATCGCCGAAATGAAACGTATGTGGGAGGTCGAGTATGACGGCTACGAGAACAGGATCGGCCACTAACGGCCACTTCGTAAAGACACTTTAGTGAGTAGTCTTGGCCACCGCCGCAGTGTCCGTCTCATCGCGTGGGTAGTGGATTGAAGTAGTGAATTACGAGAATTGCGAAGGCAGGATCAAGAGGATGATATACGATATTTGATTGATAAAACTTTGTCGAAGTGATGATGATATGTATAGTAAAAATTTAGTTCCGTATGTTGTGGTCCTCGCAAATTAGAGAGTTGCTATCATTGCCTTGTCAAAGCTCATTTGAATCGCACCGGTTGCGATCTTGCGTCGAGCAGAAGCGTTTTACACTCATTGAGTTGCTAGTCGTCATTGTGGTCATAATGATCCTTCTCTCCATGATGATGTCGTCGCTTCAGCATGCAAAGAGCGTTGCCATACGCGTGGCATGCATGAGCAACATCCGCCAACTGGCGATGGCTGCGGGCGGCATCTATACCACTGACAACGACAGGGTCGTCGTGCCGGCGGTCCTGAAAGGGCCGACAACGCGCGACCACACGCCGGCGATTCGAGACCAGGGACAGTATGCCGTTCATACTGCCATGGGTTACTCAGTGATGTGGCTGGAAGAGATCGAAGACAAGACGATCGATTTGTCCGCTGTGCCGGAGGAGACGAATCCGCTCGGGTATTGCCCCGGGGACGAGACCTACGGCGGTCTGGGGGACGTCGCGCGTTTCCAGGGCACGCTTAGGTATTACAGCAACAAAACCGGTTGGTGGTGTGGCATTTACCGACGACAGCCGTCCTATTCACTAAATTATTTTTTTACCAATGCCAAAGGTAACGGCCCTATGACAGAAAACAGAGAACTTAACTACATAAGAATCAACCGGACCGAGAATCCCGGGGAGAAAGTACTGCTTTGCGAAACGCACTACACCGCGGTCGCGGGTGCCAGGTGGGAATTCGCCAATACCTGGCCGGGTTGCAACTATGAACGGGGGCCGTATCCGATGACGAAGGAGCCCTATATCTCATATGCTGGTACCGGAGCCATCAGCTATGCGCGCCACGACGGTCTCGGCTTCAATGTTGCCTTCGCCGATTTGCACGCCGAATTTATTGAAAGCACGACCGCACCGCACTCGCCCTGGAAAAAACCTGTCTCGGCCGCCGACATTGCCGAAATGGAGCGTTTGTGGATGGTCGAGTATGACGGCTACGAGGACAGGGTCGGCCACTAACGGCCACTTCGCAAAGACAGTTGCATTGATTAGTCTTGGCCATCTCCGGTGGCCGCAAGCTTCCCCTCGTCTTTTAATCCGACTCGCAATCTCTCGTCGTGATCATACTCTTAATTGCGTGGTTTAAGCGTGGGAGCCGGAGCGATTAAGCGTACATATAGGAGTTGATTATGTCCAGGCGGAAAAGCCGAAGATCGAAGTTGCCCGTGTTCGTCACTGCGGGGCTCGTGACCGCAGCGCTGGTCGGTTGGCTGATTCTGAGACAATCGGCTGGGGATGCCCTTCCACCGCCGGAGCGCAGGGGACAGCAGGCAGATTCCGGGACGCCGTCCAGAAAAAGCATCACCGAAAACGACATACGCCGTTTTTGTTCGACTTGTCATGTTTTTGCGGAGCCGTCGGTGATGCCGAAAATCGTGTGGCCTGCCGTGGTCGACCGGATGTATCGGTTTGTCGGCTTGCAGTTGCCTGAGCTCGCGCGCTCAGGTGTCATGCCCGACCGCCGTGCTGTCGAAGCCTGGTTTGTCAGATTGGCGCCCGAGGAACTTCCGCGGCCGGAGATCAAGCCTGAGGGACCGCCGTCTAATGTTCGTTTTGCGCGCCACGATTTTGGCGGTAAGTCATCCATGCATGGTGTCTCGCAAACTACTTTCATCCGCTACTCTGGACAGTTGCCCGATGTCCTGGTCGCCGATTTGCGGGCCGGAAATATAAGTGTGTTCCAGGTCGCAGGCCCGGCGCCTGGGCGGGAGGTCCTGGCGAACATCAGTGCCCCGGCGCACGTCGAGCCTGTCGACCTGGATAGGGATGGTCACCGGGATTTCGTCGTTGCCAACCTCGGCAGGTTCGAGCCGTCGAATGAGCGGATCGGTCAGGTTGTGTGGCTGCGGTACGTCCCGGAGACAGCCGTTTACGAACCAATTATACTGGCACAGGACCTCGGGCGTGTCGCCGACCTCCGGGCAGCGGATATGGATGGCGACGGAGACGTCGATCTGGTCGTTGCAGTGTTTGGCTGGACCGAGGCGGGAGAACTGCTGTATTTTGAAAACCGGACCGTGGATTTTTCCCGGCCGGAGTTCAGGCGACGGAAGCTTGATCGGCGCACCGGCGCAATGCGTTTGCAGCTCACCGATCTCAACGGCGACGGGCTGACGGATATCATTGCATTGTTCAGCCAGGCTTATGAAGATGTGGTCGCTTTCCTGAACGAAGGCGATGGAAATTTCAGCGGCACACTGGTGTATGAGGCGCGCAATCCCGACTTCGGATTCAGCGGTATGCAGGTCGCCGATATCGATGGCGACGGAGACATCGACATCCTGGTGACCAACGGCGACTCGACCGACATCGAGCTGCTTAAGCCGCAACACGGCGTGCGGCTGCTTGAGAACCGTGGCAGTTTCCCGTTTGAAGCGCACGTCCTGACGGCGTTCCCCGGCGCCTATGGCGTTGCCGCGGCGGATCTCGACAACGACGGTGACCAGGACATCGTCGCGGTTGCCTGGCTCCCGGTCAGTAACGAGGGGCCAAGCGCGCGTCGGGACACGCCGCACTTCGACCTCTACAATGCCAGGGACCTGCTCCGGCTCAGTTCGATTATCTGGCTCGAGCAGACGGCGCCGCTGGTTTTCGAGTACCACACGATTGAGAAAATGCACGGCGATCATGTGACGGTCGATATTGCAGATTATGACGGCGACGGTGATCTGGACCTGGTTACCGGCAATCTTTCGCTGGATGGGATGCAGGCACCACCCCAACTCCCGGCGCGGCCCGGTGAGATTACGATATGGGAAAACACGCTGATCCAGCAACAGGAATGACGGAATGCACCAACTTGTTGTGCATTGAATGATCTGCCGCCCAGTCGCCGATGCCAAACTTGATTCTGTCCGCACGTGCCAATGGTGAACTCCGAGATCGCCGCCGAGGTGATGGCAACTGGTGCGCGACTAAAACTGACTGTCGCGCACTTCGTCTTCCGATAGTCTGCTACGAATCAGCTGGATGTCATCGACCGTGACGGATTGGTTTTCCGGAAGTGGGTTCTTCCCGGCCTGCTTTCCGAGCGTCGCAACGCTTTTGAGGTTGTTCAAGATCTTTGATCCCTCCACCGCCGTTGCTTCACCGTAGTAGTCGAACCACGGCAGATCGCTGTTGGCGTACTCTTTAGAGGTCGGCGGAACGGTGGGGGCGTCTTCGCCGGTGATTTGCCGCCATACCAGCGAGTTGGCGAGGTGAACAAAGCACCGACTGGCGTTTGCCTGGTCCCAGTCAGAAAAATCAAACGGGTCATCATAGATTTCTTGTTTCATTCTGCCGCCGGGCGCGAGTCCCATGTCCGGAGTTGCGTCACAAGAGTAAACGTTCTGCATGGGTGAGTGAAGCAACATTGACTCGTCGCGAAGCTCCTGGTGCTGGATCTTGGGAAAGCGTTGCTCGAACACTTCTCGCTTCATGGGATACACAATGATCTGAAGACCCCCGTGCTCCCCTTCGCCGGTGATTTGCTCTTCGGCTGAGTAACCATCGCCGAGCGGCATGGCTACGAATTGGCGAATTAGCCCCCGTTCAACGCAATAGCCATCCAACCACGGTTGTTCAGGGACGACTACATAGTCCTGAGGCGCTTTTTTGAGTTTGTTCTTATATTGTTTGCCGGTTACGGCATTGATTTTTCCGGCGGCAATTTTCATTGCAAATGGATAGCAGGTTTCCCGGTCAGAAATATAGCTGCCAGAGAAATTGATCCACATTGCTTCTGATTGATACATCGGCAGCATTATGCCCCCGCGTTTCAGCCAGTTTGTCGGCACTGTCTGGACGTGATCGTCGATGTGCTGGCAGGGAAAAGCGCCCAACCCAGCCGGCAACGGATAGGTTTTACCGTCGTCGGGGATCCGTAGGGTTCGCTGGAATTCCACCGACATGCTGGCGTCGGGATGAACTTCGGGAAATGAAATGTGCAGACTGTCTTCTCTTAACTCGATCATAACTCTTCCTCCTTAGTTACCAGTCACCATCGCGAACCTCGCGCACGAGACGAAGCACCGCGTGGTCCGGCATGTCCTGCAATTCTCGAATCATTTCCGCGAAAAGTTGAGGACGTTTAATTATTGTGTGGCGTAGATCTTCACTCACCTTGCCGGCCATCGCGAGGAGCACATCGACATCCTCATCGAGCTCTTCAGCAAGACGACGAATTTTCTGCTCTGATGGCGGTGGTTGCTCATCTCTTTCCACTTTGCTGAGGTAGGAAGGCTCGACGCCAATCCGTGCCGCCACCTGGCGAACGGAATAGCTGCGATCCGATTTCAAGCGAGCCTCTCGGCTCAAACGAACATGGCTACCAAAACTCATAATGTGTACTGTATACTATATACTACACATTGCAAGCGGTTGGATGAAAAAATGTGGCAGCGTATAGTACGCTCTATTGAAGCAGGGCGACGCCCTCCGCATTAGTACGCCGTCTACGTCTCCAGCATGCCACGGCGACTTCGCGCTCGAGATCCACTGAGTCATCCCATATGCCACAATTCGAGCCTGACAAGATTCTGACCTACAAGACTGTGGCCAGCGACGAGTTTGGTCCGGCCGAGCTCAAGCTCCATGTTTTTATGCCCGGGTCGCAGAGCCCGACGGAAAAGCGTCCGGCGATCGTGTTCTTTTTCGGAGGTGGCTGGAATGACGGAACGCCGACTCAGTACTACCCGCAGGCCGAATACTTTGCTGGCCGCGGTATGGTAGGCATATCTGCGGAGTATCGCGTCACGGTCCGGCACGGCAGTTCAACCCGGGAAAGCGTGAAAGACGCCAAGTCCGTGATCAGATGGTTGCGACATCACGCCGACGACTTTTGCATCGATCCCGAAAGGATAGTGGCTGCCGGTGGATCGGCCGGTGGGCATATTGCCGCTGCCGCTGCAACCGTAAAATGCTTTGAGGAAGAAGGTGAGGACAGGAGTGTCAGTTGCCGGCCGGATGCGCTGGTACTGTTCAACCCGGTATTCGACAATGGGCCCGGCGGATACGGTCATGAACGGATGATGGAATATTGGCAGGACATTTCACCGATGCACAATATTGATAATGCTACGCCACCAACCATCGTCTTCCTCGGAACGGAAGACGACCTGATTCCCACGACAACCGCTGAAAAATACAAGCAACTGATGAACGATCAGGGTTGCCGCTGCGATCTACATCTCTACGATGGGGTCGGGCACGGCTTTTTTAATTTTGAACATTATGAGAACTACAAAGCGAGTGTCATTGAGACGGATCGGTTCCTCGCCTCACTTGGATTCCTGGACGGTGAGCCTGCCTTGTGACTTTTGGGCATTTTCGTGACGCACTGAGTGGGTTTCGTTCGGATTGGCCGACAAGTTGTGCGTTCAAAAACTGTTGCCTGACGACGTTGTGCTCTATCTGATTTTGAAGTAAACAGCCGCTCCATGGATGAAATTCAACAACCCAAGAAGGGGACTCTCAGATGTTGACAGTAAACGTATATGTGGGAATCCGCTCGATCGCTTTACTTAAAATCGCCGTCGTTGCAGGGGGCCTGTTGTTGCCGGGGTTCGCACAGGCTGGTGCGTTTGAGGATAAGACAAAGTCGTTCACCGGCGTGGATGACATCGGCGATACCAAGGCGGCTTTCGGCGATTTTAACAATGACGGACACGTCGATCTGATTACATACGACATGCTCTTTGTGAACCTCGAAGGCAAGGCCTACAAGAAAATCGGCAGCGGCGCCGGCTTGGTTATGTGGGGTGACTTAAACAACGACGGCCACCTCGATCAGGTACGGGCCAATGGCAGCGGCGTCGTGATGCTCGGTGATGGCGAGGGCGGTTACACGCGCGGCTTGGGTCCGCCCGGGCCGTTCGGCGGAGAATGTAATGCCGCGAGCCTCGGCGACATCGACAACGACGGTCTGCTCGACATTTATTACTGCGCCGGTGTCGGCAATAAGGACACCTTATGGCGGCAGAATCCGAATCACGAAAATAAATGGGAGCTTGTCCTGGAGGCGGGCGGCGCCTACGCCCGCAGCGTCGTCGGCTGTGATTTTGACGAAGATAACGACATCGACTTCTACGTGTCCAACTACTGGCTGGCTGCCAATTCCCTGTGGGTCAGCGACGGCAAAGGTGGGGCAACAAACCAGGCTGGCCCCTTTGGTGCAACCGGCGGCAGCGCCCACTCGGTCGGTGCCTGCTGGGGCGATGTCGACAACGACGGCTACTTCGATATTTTCGCCGGAAACTTCGCGCACCCCGGCCAGCCGCAGTCGCGTTTCCTGCACAATCTCGGTCCCGAGAAAGGGTATAAATTCGCGGACAAAGGCCAGTGCGGCGTGGCCTTCCAGGAATCCTACGCCTCACCGACGCTCGGAGACTATGACAACGACGGCGACCTCGACCTGTTCTTTACGACGGTTTACGGGCATAACGCGGCGCGGCTCTATCGGAATAACGGTGATTGGACGTTCACCGATGTCACGGGCGTTGAAGGGATTCCGCGCATCGGCTCAACATACCAGGCCGCCTGGGGCGATGTCGACAGTGACGGGGACCTGGACCTGGTGACGGATGGTAAGCTCTTCATGAACAAGGGGAACGACAACCACTGGCTGAAGATCCGCTTGGAGGGCAACGGCATGACCGTCAACAGATCCGCGATCGGCGCCAGAGTCCACATCAAGCTCGGCGACAAGATTCTCTCCCGCCAAGTTGAGGGCGGCGGGGTGGGGCAAGGCAATCAGAATGATCCCACCCTCCACTTCGGCCTCGGTGCGCATGGAGGCAAGGTGCAGTACGAGGTCGTTTGGACCGACGGCACGAAACAGATCGGCGAAAGCGAGGTCGACAAAATGATCCGTGTCGCGCAGTCCGGCAGCGGCGAGGTGGTGATTGCAAACCTGCGTACCAGTCTGGGCCGCGCCCGCGACGAGACCCGATTGTTGCGCACCGAGCTCGGCGCATTGCGCGAGTCCGTGCAGTCCCTGTCCGATGCGCAGAAGGTGCGGGAGAACGATCTGGTGGATGTCAGGAAGGCGGTTGCGGCATCCCTGGCGGAGCAGACGAAGGGACAGCAGAGCGCTGCAGTCGACCAACTGGCGGCTATCAAAAAGGAGATCGCCGCATCCCTGGCGGAGCAGGCGAAGAGGCAGAGCGCTGCAGGCGAACAGCTGGCGGCTGTCAAGAAGGAGATCGAGGCATCCCTGGCGCAGCACACAAAGAACCAGAGCGCTGCACGCGACCAGGTGAATGGCCGTATGGACGAGATCGAAGCGTTTTTGGTCAAGCCTTGGAAGACGTTTCCCGGGATCCTGGAGGATAGGCTCGTGGAAGGGTACACGCTCCCCTGGGAAGGCGACGCGCATCACCCCCTGACTGCACACGCAGGCAACATTTTTACGCTCGAAAAGGGGCGCGGAATCCGCCTGTCGGGAGGGGCGTATCTCTCCACCGGTGAAGCATGCACCGCACTCAGTACCGCACTCTCTAAAGCGGGAGACCTCACCCTGGAAGTCGTGATGCGACCAGCGAATCTCACCCAGGCCGGTCCGGCGCGAATTGTCTCGATCTCCGAGGGGGCAGGCACTCGCAACCTCACGCTGGGCCAGGCAGAGGACCGTTTTGTGGTCCGCCTTCGGACCACCGAGACGAGCATCAACGGGACCAATCCCGCGCTCCATACACAGGCGGGTGTGCTGACTGGCGAGCGGCAGCATCTCGTTTTCGTTCGGAAAGCAGAGACGCACACGCTCTATGTCGACGGGACCCCCGTCACGTCACTCGCCGTGCCCGGTGATCTGAGCACGTGGGACCACACCATGCCGCTCCTGGTGGGCAACGAGACGGGAGGCGATCGGACCTGGGAGGGAGAGGTCTATGGCGTCACTTTCTTCTCGCGAGCCTTCACCGCCGAGGAGGTTAGACAAGCAGCGCATGCGCCAGTTGAAGCGCGAGTTAGCACCGAATAGCAGCCGTAGAAATCGTCCACCGTCCCGACCTCGAAGAGAGTCGGGACGGTGGACGAGAAGAGCGTGACAATACGGATTGAGAATAACGTGCCCCAACGAGTCGTGTGACGGCGGATATACCGCCGTCACTCACCCAGCACTTATGATGAAGATAATTTCACACGTTTCTTTGATGATTGCGGTGCTCGGGATAAGCAGCGGCTGCGCGAGTGACGCGCGCTTTCGTCGCGATCGGCAGATATTGCATCTATAGAACTCGATGCAAGCGTTCAGTCGGCCTTTGAGCGCGTGCTTGACACCTCCAATTCCCGAAGAGCCAAACCGGACTGCGACGCGATCGCCATTAATGATGGGATGTTGTCGTTGAGCCCGGAACCGTGGCGGGAGTATTGTCGCATGAGAGGAATGGTAATGGAGAACATGATGCGCAACGAAAGTATCCGACTTGGCGAGAACGTGATTACGACGCTGCGGTTTGAATCATATTCAGATTCTGCTGTGGATTCTCGTGCAGTCCACCTGCACGGGGCTCTCAAACAGGTGGTAAGGGAACTGGCTGATGCGAGGATACATCGCGTTTCCGATATCTCGCTGCCGCCTTTGGAACCGGTTACGCAGGATGGCATACGCTAGATGACGGGATGCCACGAGACTGTGCGGTCAACTGCAAACCGTTGCCAAAGGCAAGATCGGAGCTCGAATCACCTCCCTGTCAGCCACCAATCTTGCCGCTGTGGGGCGCGCAGTCCGGTTCGCACTCAACATCTGATCAAGCAGCGGCCAACAAGCCCGATCCAGACAATCCTCCCGTACGGGAGGATGGCTGATCGGCGGCGTTAGTTGCACAAGGAGCAAGCATGAAAAGAGTGCTAATTCCAATATTTTTGCTAATTCTACTTGCGAGTTTTCAGGCATTCGCAAGCTGGGAACTCTATGAGCAAACTAATGTTAAAGGAACTATTAGTGGGAGTATCAAAAAAGGTACTGTCATAGAAATGAAGTCTGGAGGTGTATATCAGGTTCATGATCGAGTCAGGTTTCGTGTGCGTGAAAGAACGCCGGAAGCAATAGTTTTACGTGATGGAAGGTACTTCAAAATTATTATTGATGGCTTCGATGAACCGTTAGTGTGCGTTCAATTAGTAGAGCCTGGACGCAAATCTTCTTCAAGCGTCTCTTCTACTTCTAATGTTATCCATAGCTATATCGATGGTGAATTTGAGGGTTGGGAGGGAGAAACAATCTTTAAGTTGGATAATGGACAGATTTGGCAACAATCAAGTTACGCATATATGTACCATTATGCCTACCGTCCAGAGATAATGATTTTCAATGATGGTGGCACATGGAAAATGAAAGTAGAAGATGTAGATGAAATGATCTATGTTATACGTCTTAAATAATGTAACTAACAAGGAAAATTCACTCGGACGCCAAAAAGCGCCGCTCGTTCCTCGCTCTGCTTTTTGCCGCCGGTGATTTACGACGTTCGGCTCGAAAGGAAAATATGACATGAGAACAACGGTGGCTAAAGTGTGCGTTATTCTGGTCGCAGGGCTCCTGACGACCGCATGTTCAGATAGCACTCGACGTGTATGGGTGACGATGAGTGCTGAGCAGGGCGAAACAGATACGATCGTTGAGGTTTATATTGACGGAGATATGGTCTGCAACATCGAGAACCTCGCAGAGTTCACGAGTCCGGACAAAGCCCGGCAAGTCGGCTACTTCCCCCTGACCGACGGCAAGCACACCATAGAAGTCAAAGCCGACGGATACGAGCCTCTTGAGAAGACATTGCGTATCATCACAGGTGAAGAAGGCGTTCAAAACCTGCACCTGTATCTGGAAAGAGAATAATAGCTGCCGAACCATCGGCTGAGGTTACCGGTGCCCCGGTGGGGCCCCGGAACCGCAGCCGTAACGTTATCTGGCAGAATTCGAAACGCGGCTAATCGCCGGCGCCGCGAATTTGCGAACTTCGCAAAGCAACGCAATTCGCTGGACGACCCGAAACGTGCGAAGTAGAACGATCCCCTGCGAAGGCTCGAATTGGAATACAGAAACGAACGGACACAGAGGACCGTTCTACCGGGTCGGACGTTCTCAACGGAACGAGAATAGTGGATCGAATGCGGAACACGCAATCGTAGATTGAAGCTATATTGACAGGACCGCGACAACCCGATCGGTGCACGCGAGCGCGGAACGGCGCTAAGCGCCGTCCGCGTCGGTGACCTTTAAGTTAGCCGGCCGACACAAGTGCCTGGAAACGTGTCAACACAGGTTTAGCGAACAACGAAAACTGTCGCTAAACCAAAGACGTGACTGTCGTCGCCCATGGTCCTGGCGCCGTCCGGATAAATACGCTCGCCTAACCCCAGAGTCGGAGGGACATCAGTGAAAATGAACAACGAGGTTGAATGGGCGGTCGAACATCTGAAGACTTACGGATACTGCTTGCTGGAAGATCGTATCCCGGGAGATCTGGCGCAGAACATGGCGCAGCGTTGCCTCGAGTTGCACGCCGACCCCAAGTTGGAGCCGTACATCGTCGGTGACGAGTTCTATCAGAGCCTGTTCGGCATGCTGAACCTGGATGACCGGGTCTGGGCCTGTGCCAGTCACCCCGATGTGGTGGCAGTCGCTCGGCACTTTTTGGGGCCTAATTGTCGGGTAGTCGAGGCGTGTTCCAAGCCGACGTGGCCCGGGGCTCCACGTCAGGGCCTGCACGTTGATTCAGCGTGTGAGTTCTCCGAGGTACCCGATGTGCCATGGATGATCAACTCCATCTGGATGCTGACGGATTTTACGGTGGAGAACGGGGCCACTGGGGTGGTGCCGATGAGCCACCGGTCGCGCCTGAAACACCCGCCGCCGGAAATCAAGGCAGACAGCCCGCTGATCAAACCAGTGACTGGGTGGGCCGGCTCGGTGATGATGTGGCACGGTGGTTTGTTCCACATGGCGCGCGCCAACACCAGCGAGCAGATTCGCGTGGGACTTAATGTGGCCTACTATCCGCGCTGGTTTAACAACTGGATCGAGGACGACCACCAGCCGCTCTGGCCCGAGACCCATGACCGGATGTCGCCGGAGATGCAATCGTTGTGTCCGGGTAAGCTCGGCCGCAAACGCGAAGACGTGTATGAGAGGTAGTTGCATCGCCTGCAACGCGCCGACAACCAACTCGGTGCACCGAATGCGGAACGCGCTGACGCCCGCCCGCCTAGGTGACCTGACCGTTCGAGGGTAGAGGGAGACATGACAGTATGAGTATTCGACTCGGCATCTGTGGCGTTGGAGCATTCGCAGACTGCTTCATCCCCCTGTTCAAGCACCATCCAGAGGTTGAGAACGTCATTTTGTGCGATCTGAATGCGGAGAAACTGACCGCCAAGTGCGCGAAGTTCGACATCGCAGACCGGTGTGCGTCACTGGACGAGCTTTGCGAGCTGGATGTAGAGGCAATCGCAGTCATTACCCAACACCATCTGCATGGTCCGCAGGGAGTGCAGGCCCTAAGAGCTGGCAAGCATGTCTATTCGGCTGTGCCGTCGGCAATATCGATGGAGGAGATCACCGAGCTGATCGAGGTCCGGCCCGCAATTCGCACAACTGCAGCAAGGCGCATAATGTACACTTGGTGCCGTAACCTGCAGACGGGAGGTCCGCCGTGAAACCGCGCAAAACCCATTTCACACTGATTGAGCTACTGGTCGTCATCGCGATCATCGCCATCCTGGCGGCCATGCTGCTGCCGGCGCTGAGCAACGCAAAAAGGCGCGCCTACGTGGTTGTCTGCCTCGGCAACCACAAACAGCTGGGCATCGCCCTGTCTTTCTACACCGATTCCCACGACAGCGCGTTCCCGTCCTTCGAGGATGCCGTCCAGACCTACTACAAATGGGGGGGCAAGCAAGGGACCGAATACACGGACAGCGTCCGGCTGATGAACCCGTATGTGGGCTGGGACGGACCGGCGACCACCACCAGTGCCGGCGAACTGGAACTGTTTCACTGTCCGGCGGATATCGGGACCGAGGACGGCAGTGCGTGGCCCCGGAAACCGTCCTGGTGGGACACGCTCGGTTACAGCTATGTGCTGAATTCCGACGCGAACGGAAACAACACCGCCCTGGGGCTGGTCAACAAGAGGCTCTCACAGATTCGAAATCCCGCGCGCGTATTCGCGGTCGTCGAAGCCCCCCTCAAGGCCCATATGTTTGACAACGTGTACTTTGACCTCAGCTACTGGCATCACAAAAGCCAGCTCGGCTGGGGCACCGCAAACTTCGTGGACGGACACGCGCGCCACCTGCAAGTTGAACGGAACAACCCCACCTTCCAGAGCGGCCCCGACTGGACCTACATCTTCGATGATTGACCTATCGCAATCACCGTCGGTGCACTCGGTTCGGGTTCCGCTGGCGCTCCGCCTCTGACTTCTACGTTCGGCGGCAGGACAGATCGTACGCGTACTTCAGTCCCAACGGGACGGTACTCGTACGCGTACTCGGGAGACGATGATGTTTGACCATGAGAAACTTGATGTCTACCGGATCGTGGCCATGCTGACGAAGATGGCCGCCATATCGATGGAACTGCGGGAGGAAAACGAGTACGAGTACGTCAATCAAGC
>CAUZJQ010000004.1:0-47520 GCA_963580095.1 Lentisphaeria bacterium
TACGCCAGCCTCGTAGGTGCCGGCATCTCGATGGCCGGCAGCGATAATGAGAAGACCGTCCGCAGATCAGTCGCCCGATTCATGCAGGTCATTCAGTTCGCCGATGCCGACAACCCCAGGATCAGGTCGTCGGTCGAGGATGCCTATATCGAGGTGGCACGCGCCTTGGCCAGCCTCGGCGACCAGGAACGCGCCATCGAGTACAAGCTCGAGTACCTGGCGAAATTCCACAACGGCCGCTACCGCAAGGCATTCAATTCACTGCCGCCGAAACGATTTTAACCCTACCGAGGAATCGACATGAAACAAACGATAATCGTATTGGCCCTGCTGCTCGGCGGATCGATCGCCGTACAGGCGCAGCGGCAGACGGATTACTACGTCATCCTGCGCGACGGCAGCAAAGAGTATGGCACGAAATTGAGCGCTACCAGCGACGGACGGGTCTCCGTGCACGACGACCGGGGCGGCAAGCAGACGTTCAGCCGCACCCGCATGACTGCGGCAGTCTCCCCGAAGCCCGCCGCTGTCATGGATGCTGAGGATCTCGTCTCTCGCAAGCAATATGATCGCGCCCTCACCAAGCTCGATGCCGCTTTCAAAGAGTACAAGTGGATCGGCTGGGGCGCTCACATCTGCAATCTGCGTGGTCTTTGCCACCTCAAGAAAAACGCCGTCACCCAAGCCGAAGCCGCCTTCAAGGAAGGCTTCAGATTCCCCGCCAATTCCAAAACCAGAAACCAACTCGGCAAATCGCTGGTGGAGGTATATCTCCAACAGGAAAAGGTCGATGAGGCAGAGAAAGTGCTCAGAAAAATGAAGCCGAAGAGCCAGGAAGACTCGACCTTCGTCTTCAACACACGCGGCAAAGTCCTGACCGCCAAGGGCAAGAACGACATGGCCGTCCTCAGTTACCTGAAGACCATCATGCTCTACCCCAACAATCCCAATACCCGCGAAGCCTACAAGGAAGTAATCGCCTTGCTGCGTGAAATGAAAGACAACCGCGCCGACGACTTTGACAAGGATATGCGACGCCGTTTCAACTGATCGAATTTCCCAACACAGGCCCGTGATCTGTTGTAATTCCCTGTGTTGGTTTTACACTAATCCCACCACGGCTGTCTGGAGCCATATCAGCCCGGATGGCAGTTGATAGATCAAATGCCAACCCCAGTCCCACACCGAGCGATCACGTATCGCCAGCAAACCAATCTGGAGATCCCATAATCATGTATCGAGTGATCCTCACTGTTCTTTCAACATTGTTGCTTTTCGCCAGCCTCACTGCGATTGATGTCCAAGCTGCCGATGGCGGCGGTGATAACGCCATAGAGGAAGTCCAGAACCGCGCTGACGGACCGAGTAACAAGATCAAACAGCCGGGATTCGTCGATATTGTCTTCCTCAGCGGCCCTGTCGCGGTCTTGATCTGGTTGCTCATCTTCAGTTCGTCGTTCGCCATGATCGCGCTCATTGTCGATGGCGTCCTGCAAACCAAACGCGACAAGATACTGCCCATTCATGTTGTCGAGGGCGTGCGTGCCGCGCTCGACGAAGGCGACCTCGGCAATGCCGTCGCCACCTGCGAACAGAACCCCGGCCCGCTGTCCAATATCCTGATGGCTGGGTACTCCAACATCACCGACGGTTTCGACGTTGTCCAGGATGCCGTGGCTGCCGCCCGCGATATGGAAAGTGAGAAAATCCTGCAGCGCATCAACTATCTGAACCTGTGCGGACAGATCGCCCCGATGCTCGGACTGCTTGGTACCGTGACTGGAATGGTGCGCGCCTTCGGCAGCCTCGCCGACGCCGGTGCCATGAAGGATCAGTTGCTGGCGCTGGCTATTTCCGGCGCCCTGTGGACCACTGTCGCCGGCCTGCTCATCTCCGTACCCGCCCTGCTCGGCTTTGCCATTTTCAAGAACCTCGCTACCAAGGTCCTGCTCGAGACCGAGGCAACGGTGCTGGACCTCATCAAAATCCTGCGTAACGCCGAAGTCGAAGACGAAGACGAAGAAGAGACCTACGAATAACCATGCGCAAAGCCAGTGACCTGGAAATTGAAACACCGATCACTTCGATGATCGATATCGTGTTTCTGCTGATCATCTTCTTCGTCGTCACCTCGACGATCCAGAAGGAGGCGATCGATCGTGACCTCCAGCTCGCCAAGTCCCAGTATACCGACCCGGCAGACCTGGAAGGCTCCAAGGTTATCATCAATGTCCGCCCGGGTCCCTCAATCACTGTCGGCATGCAGCGCCTGAATCTGCACAATCTCAAGATCATGCTGCGCAAGCTGAAAAACAAAGAGACGCCAATCGTCATCCGGGCCGACGGCGGAATGACCTATCGCGAGGTCGACCTGGTGATGGCCGCCGTCGGAGAGTCCGGCATGACCCGCATCCGTCTGGCTGCATCCGCCGAGAATTGACCCATGGCACAACGCAAGAAAAACAAGCAAGCGGATCGTGTGGAAGTTCCGATGTCGGCCATGATCGACGTCGTCTTCCTGTTGCTCGTCTACTTCATTCTGACCTTCAAGATCGAGCCGCTCGAAGCGCACATGACGGTCAACATGCCTTCGCCCTCGACCGTCCCCGGTCAGCCACCGCCTGTCCTGCTGGAGGTCAAGATCCTGCCGGATCGCTATGTGTTAAATGGCGTCGGCCTCACTCTGGACACCGTCGAAAGGACCATTGACGACCTGACCCGCGACGACCGTTCGCAGACGCTCATCATCAAGGTTGGACTCAATGCCAAGCAGCACCAGCTCATCAGCCTTCTGGACCGCTGCGAGAAACTCGATCTCGAGAACCTCAACGTACTTACCTTGAAGTACTGACAAAGCGGCAGCAGCGACGCCATTCAAGGACCGGCCTGCTCCCGCCCATCTCGATCCTGATTGACGTTGTCTTCATTCTGCTGCTGTACTTCACCATCGCCACCCGCATTGACCGTCCCGAGTCTCATTCCCTCGTTCGTGTCAAAGGTCAGGATCCTGGCGTTGGCGGCTCTCGTCCAAATAATCGAAGACATTGCCGCCCACGACCCTGATCAGTTGGCCCACGACCGCGGGTGTATCCCAAAGAGAATTATAAAAGCCGGGTCATCTCAGGAGGGTAACTTTGGAAGCTTGAGCAACCGGACACGTTGAGGGTTCGCGGGTATAGTGGTACATGCGAAAGTTGATTTACCCGGAATTATGCAGGATTTGTTTGAGAGTCCCTCCCCAGCCGGAAATCGGCGTGTGCGACGGATGCAATGGAGACCTGCCGCGCATTGCCGCGCCTTACTGCAATCTGTGCGGCGGTACAGTTGACAGTATTCTCGATGTCTGCAGCGAATGTGTCCGGCAATCACGACCGTGGGAACATGGCATCACAGTATTCGACTTCGGAGGACTGGCGCGCTTTGTCGTACACCAGCTCAAGTACAGAGGCAACGTGTCACTCAGCCCGTTCCTGGCACGCGCCCTCTGGGACCGGTGGATGGTCAGTCACGGCACGGGGCGAATCGACATGGTCACGGCAGTACCGCTGCATTGGCTGCGCAAAGCCCGGCGCGGCTATAATCAAGCCGAGCTGGTTGCCCGTGAATTCTGCGTCCTGGCAGACCTGCCGTACAGCGACCTGCTGAAACGCTGGCGCTGGACCCGGCCGCAATCACGACTGTCGTCGACCGAGCGACTGCGCAATCTGAAAAAGGCTTTTGTAATTTCGAGTCGCTTCAATTTGGCAAACAAACGGATACTGTTGATCGACGATGTCCTCACCACGGGCTCGACGCTGGCGGTATGCTCTGAGAAGCTGCTGGAGGCGGGTGCGGCATCGGTCGATATTATGACTGTCGCCCGCGGGTGATGACATCGTCTTGTCTGTCTGCGACCGGCTCAACCCAAAGACGGAACCGAACACATGGCCTCATTGTTCAAGAAGCCGAAGTATTCAACAGTCAAGGGAGTGACCACGAAAAGGGAATTTCCGGAGGGCCTATGGCTGAAATGCAAACGTTGCAACGAAGTCGCTCACAAGGACGACCTGAAAAGCAATCTCAATGTGTGTCCCATATGCGAATTCCATAACACGATCACCTGGCAGGAACGGGTCGAGCTATTGACCGACAGCGGCTCGTTCAAACAGCAGGACGTTGACATGTCCTCGGTCGATCCGCTGAAATTTACAGGCACCGCAAGCTATGGGGAAAAGATCGCCGAGAACCAGACGAAATCCGGCATCAAGGATGCCGTCGTCTGCGGTGCAGCAACTCTCAACGAACGGCCGTTCGCGCTGGGGGTGATGGAGTTCCGTTTCCTCGGAGCAAGCATGGGTTCGGTCGTCGGCGAAAAGGTGACGCGCCTGACCGAGCTGGCGACCGACCGCCGGATTCCACTGGTTCTGGTGACCGCCAGCGGCGGTGCGAGGATGTACGAAGGACTGTACAGCCTGATGCAGATGGCGAAGACGAGCGGCGCCGTCGGCCGCCATCATGCGGCGGGCCTGCCGTACATTGTCATCATGGCACATCCGACGACGGGCGGGGTGACAGCGAGTTTCGCGTCGCTCGGCGACATCATCCTGGCGGAACCGGGCGCCCTGATCGGCTTTGCGGGACCGCGGGTCATCAAGCAGACGACGCAAGCGACATTGCCCGAGGGCTTTCAGACAGCGGAATTTTTGAAATCGAAGGGCTTCATCGACCGCATTGTGGCACGCAAAAATCTACGGCATGAGTTGTCTCTACTGCTGGAATATCTTTCCTGAAGATAGTTCCGCACGGGATCACTTTTTTCGATACGACCTCTTGGATTTCGACAGCTTTCTGCTACGGTACTAGTCCATTGCTATCGGTTCGCGGGACCTATGCGATGCAATCTTGCGAACCGGGCCAGACCTTGACGGGAGCAACTCTAAGCATAGAGGGCAGGCGCTGTAGGACCACCTGCGGGCCGGTAGTAATGGACTTTTTCAGTATCTTTCAAAGCGGGTGCCCGCCCGGCATGCCAAACCAACGCCCGAGACCCGATGGCATATCAAGTACTTGCCCGTAAGTGGCGCCCACAGCGATTTTCGGAAGTCGTGGGCCAGCAGCATGTCACGCGTACGCTGCAAAACGCCATCAAGGAATCACGGATAGGCCACGCTTACCTGTTCGTTGGCTCCCGAGGGATCGGCAAGACGACCGGCGCCCGCATCTTTGCCAAGGCACTGAACTGCGAACATCCCGCAACGGACGCCGACGGCGGCATTGAACCGTGCTGCGAATGCCCCACCTGCCATGAAATTGCCGGCGGCAGTTGTCTCGATGTGTTGGAAATCGACGGCGCGTCGCACAACGGCGTGGAGGACGTGCGGCAAATCCGAGACAACGTGCAGTACACGCCATCCAATGGCCGGCGCTACAAGGTCTATATCATCGACGAAGTCCACATGCTGTCGCCGCAGGCGTGGAATGCCCTGCTCAAGACCCTGGAGGAACCGCCGCCACATGTGAAGTTTCTGTTTGCCACGACCGAGGCGCACAAGATCCTACCGACAATTTTGTCGCGTTGTCAGCGCTTCGATCTGAAACGTATCCCTGTACCACTGATCGTTGCGCGCCTGGACGAGATTGCCACGGCAGAGAAGATTTTCGTCCGCGACAGTGCCCTCACTATCATCGCGCGTGCGGCGGAAGGCGGCATGCGCGACGCCCAGTCGATCTTCGACCAGATGATCGCTTTCTGCGGCGGCAACGACGAGGGCAGTCCGATCAGTGAATCCGATGTGATCGACGTCTTCGGGCTGGTGTCGCATTCTGAGCTCACACATCTTGTCGAGGCAATCCTGCAGAACGATGCTGGGGCGTTAATTTCGGCCGTGCACAACCTGGCAGAAAAAGGACGCAATCTGGAGTGCCTCTACGCCGACATCCTTCTGTACGGACGCAACCTGATGGTGTTCGGTCACGTCAGCGATCCGCGGGCAATGCTCGAACTGAACGACGCGGAATTTGCCGACCTCCAGCAGCTGGCGGGAGTGGCGACGCCAACCGTGGTGCAACGGCTGGTCCAAGGGTTGTTGGCCGGCGACAGCAACATCCGCTATACGCTGAACAAGCGAATCTATATTGAATCCACCCTGCTGCGGGTGATGCGAGACGCACACGCCGTGCAAGTCGATGATTTGATCACGCAGCTGCGAATACTTCAGGAAAAAGGCACCCTGCCAGCCCTCGATACAGCATCGGTGTCAGCGCCCCAGGCAACACCCGTGCAGTCAACTCCGGCGGCAGCCCCACCATCACCCGCCCCTGTCGCACCGAAACCGCAAGCCCCGCCGACGCCCGAATCAGCATCACCGGAGCCGTCCGCACCGCCGGAACCTGAAGCCGCGGCACCTGCAGAGCCGCAGTTGACGCTGGTGCCTGACGAACCGGCACCGGCAGCACCTGAACCGGACCAGCAAGAAACGTCGGCATCACCCGACCTTTGGAAACAGGCCGAGCAGAATGAGACGGTTCAGGGCGCCGTCGACCTTTTTGGAGGCAAGATTATTGACGTGCGCGCCGTTCAGAAAGACTGACCGTGGCAGCGTACCTTGCCCATCTGCTTGACCCCCTTGATCTACCTTCGCGCCGAGTTGCTGTGATCGGGCATCGCGGCGCACCGCACACCTCGCCGGAAAATACCCTGCTGTCCTTCCGCAATGCCATTGATGCAGGTGCAGACGGTATCGAGTTCGACATCCACCTGAGTGCCGACAACAGACTGGTCGTGATGCACGACGCCAATGTCGATCGCTGCACGGACGGCACCGGGCCTGTTGCTGAACACAGCTTGGACGACCTGCAGCGCCTGGACGCGGGCGGCTGGTTCGGATCCGCCTTCAGCGGCGAACAAGTGCCTGCCTTCACCGAAGCTCTCGAGGTGATGCGCGAGCGTGTGCTACCTCTGGTCGAGGTTAAAGCGCGGACCGATCACGACGTCGTGCATTTGGCATCAGTCATCCTTGCCGAGCTAGACTCACTCGAGATGCGGCGAGACGTCCTGCTGCACAGCTTCGATCCGGCTATCGTGGCAGCACTTTTCAAAGCCGACTCTGCGTTGGCGTTGGCGTTGGCGACCACCTGCAACGAGGAGGCTGTACCGCCGGCATGGATAGGCGGTGTTCACCCGCACGCCCCCCTTGTGACGGCAGCTCTCGTCGAAGAGGCCCACGCTGCTGGGCGCTGGGTGTGCGCATGGACGGCAAACACCGAAAGTGCCGTGCAACAGCTTGCAGATCTGGACGTTGACGGCATCATGACCGACGATCCGGCAATGGCAATCACGGCGGTATCCAATGCCGAATAACCACACGCCCATGTTCATCGCAGCGCCCTTCCGCCGCGAGGCGGGATCACGATGATCCACTTGTCCCAGTAACGGCCGGCAACTATCGTACTTTCAACGATGCTAGGCTGAGCGCCGCGAGAACGATGGCCATGATCCAAAAGCGCACGACGATCTGTGTTTCCGTCCAGCCGAGCCACTGCAGGTGGTGATGGAACGGCGCACAAAGAAACAGTCGCTTCGGTGTGCCGGTCAAGCGTCGCGTAATTTTGTAGTACCCGACCTGGAGAATGACCGAGCCGGCTTCCATGACGAACACGCCGCCAACTACGAGCAACAGAATCTCCTGCTTCACGAGGACTGCAATCAACCCAATGGCACCGCCGATGGCCAGGCTGCCGGTATCGCCCATGAACATCCGGGCGGGATTGCAGTTGTGCCACAAAAACCCCAACCCGGCACCAATGATGGCGGCGGCGATGACCGTTACCTCGCTGCAGCCGGGTACGAACGGTACGAAGAGATAGTCGGCGATGAGTTTGTGTCCACAGACGTATGCGAAGCAAGCGTACGTACCGGCACAGACAATGGTACAGCCAATGGCGAGACCGTCCATACCGTCACTGAGGTTGACAGCGTTCGATGAACTGACCAGCACCAGGCAGCCGAAGGCGATCGCCGCAAAAAGCCCCATATCGGCGATGACGGGATCCTTGAGAAAAGGCACCATCAATTGCCGGACGTGATTCGAGGTAACCGCATCAAGACAGTAGACCGCGGCAGCACTGATAAGGATCTGAAATACGAACTTCCAGCGGGCGGACAGACCGACCTTGTCATTCTGCGAGACTTTCTTGTAGTCGTCGAGAAAGCCAACGAGGCCAAGGGCGATCAAAAGTCCGAGAAAAACTTTTACCAGACCGTTGGGCACGGCCCACAGGACAATCGCCAGAACGACCGAGTAGAGGATCAGCACGCCGCCCATCGTCGGTACTTCGCCCTTGCCCAGGTCCCGTTGTTCGTCGGGCACGACGCCGTCAAGATGATCAGGTGCGGTGGTTTGGAACCCCCGCAGCACCCGGATAGTCAAAGGCCCCAGTAGAATGGCGGAAAGAAAGGCAGTAAAGCCGGCGGCACCGGCGCGGAATGAGACATATCGAAATACGTTGAGAATGGAGATGTCGCCAGCGAACTCAGAGAGATAATAGAGCATTCGTACCGATTCGGTTGAGAATTACGGCTGGTTTGATATAATGAGGGTGATTCTGCACTTGTCAATGTTCCGGGCACGATAGTTCAAATAAATTATGCTGAAGATTCCAACGAGACGGTGAATGACAACCGAAGACTACGCAAAAACTGACAAGCGCGGTTGGCGTGACCGGATTGTCCGCGCGGCATTGCTGGTGGCGCTGGCCCACTTCCTGGTAAAAATCGTCAGCCTGGTGCAGAATCGCTACCTCGGCCATTATTTCACTGAAGACGAGGGTGATTTTTTCCTGACTATATACAAGTACGTCTTCCTCTCGATCTTCCTGATCGGCGAAGAAACGCTGGGACCGATTTTTCTGCCGATCTTCATGAAGATTCGCCAGCAGGACGGCGAAGCGACGGCATGGCGCTTCAGCAGCATGATCTTCAACGTCTACTTTCTATTGCTGCTGGCGCTTGGTATCGTGATGATCATCGATCCGCAGCTGGTGATCCGCATCTGGACCCAATGGCACGACGATCCGACCGGCAACGCCGACAAGCTGCAACTGGCAGACCGCACGGTGCCGCTTCTGGTCCCCGGACTCATCGGCATGTGCCTGGGCAGTCTGACGTATCTGCTGCTGAACGCCCGCGAACGGTTCTTCTGGGCGGCGTGGGGCGACGGCATGGTGAAGGTATGTCTCCTCATCGGCATCGTTGTGGGCGGTGTGCTGTACACGGCATCTCCCGACCGGTCGACGTTCGCCGCCAACGGCCTGGTCATCGCAACTGTCGGCCTGGCTGCCGGCGGGTTAGCCAAGTTTGCCTGTCACCTTTGGGCGCTGGCACGGACGGATGCCCTGCATAACTTCCGGCTGACCCTGACGGCAAACCGCCAGTACGTCAAAGATTTTCTGCTGCTGCTGTTGCCGCTGCTGGTCGGAATTTTGTTCGCCAAGTTCCGCGATGGCTTCAACTACTCGTGGATTCTCTCCGACCAACCGGGGCTGGTACGTGCCAACGCTTTCGGCAAAACGATTGCCGACAGCATCCATTACCTGGTGCCGTATGCCGTGGCAATTGCGCTGTTGCCGTACTTTTGCATGCTGGCGGCTAATCGCGAGGACGGCAAATTTGCGGAAATCCTCAACAACGCGACACGGGCGTTGCTGTTTCTGTTTGTGCCGATCAGCCTGATCATCATCGTCGTGGCGTTTCCGTTGACCCGCGGCTTTTACGAAACCGGCAAATTCACGCTCGAGAGCAGTCAGCTCACGGCGGTTGCCTGTGCTTTTTTCGCTTCAGGCCTGGTCTTTGCATCGCTCGAAGCGGTGTTCATGCAGGCGTTTTTCTCGCGGCGCTCGATTTGGACGCCGATCCTGATCGGCATGGCGTGTTCAGCCCTCAGTATCGTCATCTCGTATGTCGGCATCGTCCGGTTGCAGGCATCCAACCCGTTTCACATCCTAGGCATCGTATCGGGCGGTTACGTATTTTCGAGGGCGTTGAAATCCGTCGCGCTCGGTATCGTACTGCAGCGACGCACACGGTTTTTCGACGCCCAGTCGGCCGGCAACGCGGCGAAGGCGGTCGTTCTCGGCGGTACTGTCGCGCTTGTTGCCGCGCTTGGTTTTTCGTGGGCTGCGGATGCGGTGATCGAAAATATCTCTATCGCCGGCAAGTTTTTCGAAGCGTTGCCGAAATCGCTGCGCTACCTGGCGTTAAGTGGCACCATCGCCGGCGGTGCCTTCTGCGTGTTCCTTTTCGCCTCGTGCCGCTGCCGGCTGCAGGAACCGCGCTGGCTGTACGAATGGAGCATAGAGAAATACCCACCGCTGCGGCGCTTGAAGCTGGATCGTATCTTCTTCGGTGAATCGATTGGTTGATCGGTATCCCCGCAACTAAACCTGCGAGGAAAATCTGCGTATAACTGAGCAACCTACCCGGACGGACACATGCCTTCAACAGACTGGACCTGGACGCACGCTCGACATCTACTCAATCGCGCCGGCTTCGGCGGGCGCCGGGACGAGATCACCTCACTGTACAAGCTGGGTCTCGAGGGCGCTGTCGACAGTCTGCTACGTCCAACCGATCGCCGCTTGCCACAGCCCGACTGGCTCACGGAAGACGAACCCGATCACCGCAAGCTCAGCAAAGACGAGCGCCAGGAAAGGCGGCAACTCAACAGCCAGCGGCTGCGGACGCTGATTGGCGACTGGATCATCTCGATGATCGAGACCCCGACACCGGCAGATATGTTGCGGGCGCGCATGACGTTTTTCTGGCACGGCCATTTCGCCACGAGCATTCAGAAGGTCAAAGAGCCGCGCGCCATACTTGCGCAGTTGCAGCTTTTCGACGCCATGGCCGTCGGCAGCTACGGCAAGTTGCTACACGCGATCGTCCGGGACCCGGCGATGCTGATCTACCTGGACAATACCCGCAATCGCCGGGGCAAGCCGAACGAGAACCTGGCGCGCGAGCTCATGGAACTTTTTTCGCTTGGCCCCGGCAATTACAGCGAGTCGGACATCCGTGACGGCGCCCGGGCACTGACCGGGTGGGGGATCGGGCCGCAGGGATTTCGTCTCGCGGCACGACGGCACGACAGCGACAAAAAAACGATCCTCGATCAAACCGGCAGGTTCGACGGAGATGATTTTGTCGGGATCATTCTGCAGCAACCGGCCTGTGCCTCCTTCATGATTCGCAAGCTGTGGCAGTACTTCGCCGGTGCCGATCCGACGCCGAAGGTCCTGGGCGATCTTGCCACCGGTTTCCGCGCATCGAATTACGACGTCCGCCTGGCGGTACGGGATATCCTGCGGCACCCGTCGTTCTACAGCGACGCGGTGCGCGGCAATCAGATTAAGAGTCCGGTGCAACTGGTTGTCGGCACAGCACGAACGCTGCGGGTGCAGGTCAACACGCCGAAGATCTACCAGCGCATGCTGTCGCTGATGGGCCAATCGCCGTATCAGCCACCCAACGTCAAGGGTTGGCCGGGCGGGCGGGCCTGGATCGATACGACTCGGCTGGTCACGCGCTACACCTTTGCCCAGATGATCGCCGACGGCAAGATCCCGGGCGATGTCGATCCGCAGATGAGCAGCCGTCAACGTGGCGTTCAGTTCGATCCGCACCCATTAGTCAACGATCTCGTGGCACCGGAGGAAATCGTCGCCGAACTGACCAATCAACTGCTGACGGTTCCACCGACCAACGGCGAACACAGCCTGCTGACAAAAAATCTGCGGGAAGACTTGGCGCACCTGACCGCGCCGGCGGCAGTGCAGCAGGCTGTCGGTAATCTGATGCGACTGCCGCAATATCAGTTATGCTGACCAAGGAGGCCCGAACATGAAACGCCAAGACGTCGCCTTTCATACCCGTACAAATGCCGCTGCAGTGTCGCAACACTGCATCTCGCGTCGCGATTTCATCGGCCAGGGTATCGGACTGCTGGCTGCCGCAGGCACGGTGCCGGCGTTCCTCGGCAGCACCTGCCTGGCACTCGGCGGCGGCGGCAACAGCAATCGCGTTCTGGTGGTGATCCAGTTGAGCGGCGGCAACGACGGCCTGAACACGGTGGTGCCGTTCAGTGACGACGCTTACTATCGGGCCCGGCCGCGAATCGCAATTCCCCCGCAAGATGTACTGCGGCTGACCGATGACATTGGACTTCACCCGGATCTACAGCCGCTGCAGCGTCTCTATGACCGCGGCGAACTGGCGGTAGTCCAGGGCGTCGGCTATCCGAATCCTGATCGATCACATTTCCGTTCCACGGAAATCTGGCACACAGCTGTCGCCGACGGATTCTCATCGTCGGGGTGGCTCGGGCGACTGTTCGATCACACCTGCGGTAATCAGCATTTGTCGGAGACCTGTTCGCCGACCCTGGGCATTACGGTGGACAAAACACTGTCTCCGGCATTCACCGGTGCTTCATCGGTGGGAATCGCCCTCAATGACGCGGAACGCTTTTACCGGATGACTCGGCTGCAGGCGCGATCAACGGCAAAATCCACGCCGTTCGACGGCGGCGGGTCGCAACTGGATTTTCTGCGGCGCACGGCACTGAACGCGGAACTCGCGGCAACAGACATTCGTGATGCGGTGCGAAGTGCCAAATCGACAGTCGACTATCCACAGAACGCGTTTGGCCGCAGCCTGCAGTTGATCGCGGGAATGATTGCAGGCGGTCTGGATACCCGGGTGTATTACACGTCGCTGTCCGGGTTCGACACGCACGCCAATCAACCGACCCAGCACGGTCGACTACTCAAAACGCTGGCGTCAGGTATCGAAGCATTCACCCGGGACCTGCGGGCGAGCGGACAATTGAACCGTGTCCTGGGGCTGACATTTTCGGAATTCGGCCGGCGTCTGGAGGAGAACGGCAGCAATGGCACGGACCACGGCAAGGCCGCGCCTCTGTTTATGTTCGGCAGCGCTGTGCGCCCTGGCGTGGTCGGCGAGCATCCGTCGCTGACCGAACTGAGCCAGGGCGATCTGCAATTCCACACCGATTTCCGCCGTGTATACTCGACCGTGATCGACGATTGGCTGGGAGTCGATGCGGACGCTGTACTGGCAAATCGTTACGCCAAGCTGCCGCTTCTGGGCTAGGAAAACACTGCTTCTGCGGTATCGCAACACCGCACCAAGTTATCCCTAAAAGTCACCTGTCACCCGTTCTGTTTCCAGCCGGAATCCGAACGACAGGAATGATTGCAACGTATTTATATCAGGTTATTTAAGAAATTATTACCGCCCTTCTTAAGGGATTTTTTTATCGATTAAAACGCCACGCCAGGCTGCGAAAATTGTGCGCCTACTGCACGATCATGAACGTTAGTGGACGCAGGCTTGTCATTTCTACGGCCGATGTCATTCTAATGCTGCATGACAAAGACGACAAACATCGAATTGCCGATCGGCCCAGCCATCGATGCCGAACCGGCACTCGCCGCACTGTCGGCCTGCCTGCCCGATATCGACATCGTAGCAGCCGCGGCGGACTCCAGAGCGGCGCACCTGACGCAACGCGGAACTGTACCCGCGGGGTGGGACTGGTTCGCTGCCGACGCCACCCAGACCGTGATCGGCTTCCCGCGTAACGACAATGTCTGGTCGCAGATCCGCAGCCTGTTCGTCAAGGCCGTCGCCTTCGTGGGTGCTGGTCCCGGGCATGCGGACTACTGCACGGTAATGGGTACGAAGGCGCTGCAGGACTGTGACGTCTGCTATTACGACGCCCTCGCATCACCGCGGTTGCTCGACTATCTGCCGTCGAGGGCGCAGGCGATTTATGTCGGCAAGCGCGGTGGCGCCTACAGCGTCGAACGCGACGCCCTCGAGGTGATGATGGTCGACGCCTGCCGGGAAGGGCGGCGCGTGGTCCGTCTCAAGGGTGGCGACCCCGGCGTTTTCGGACGACTGACACAGGAGTTGCAGGCACTCGAAAAATGGGGCTTGCCTTACCGTGTCGTGCCGGGCGTCAGCAGTATGGCTATGGCAACGACCGGTACCGGCATGCTGCTGACCAGTCGCGGCATCAGCCGGGGTTTCTCCGTGACGACCCCTCGCCTGGCCACCGGAGATGCAGGAATACCGGGAGCGGATGAGTTACGGCAGTCACCGATCCTGTTTTTCATGGCTGTAGGCAAGACCCACACGATTGCCGCGGAGCTCATTGCCGACGGGCGCGCCGCCGAGGAACCCGCAACGATGGTCTTCGGCGCCGGAACCGCCCAGGAATCGAACATCCACGGCACGCTGGCGACGATCGGCGATCTAGTCGAGAATCAAAGCCGGGGGCGCCCCGGCCTGTTGGTGGTCGGCCCGCTGGCCGATCGTGCGAATCTGTATTGTCGCGACGGTGCTCTGGGCGGTCGGCATGTGCTGCTGCTGCTGCCCACTGGCGAAGCACTCAATCGCGCCGTCGTGGCGACGCACGATCTGGGAGGAGTCCCGGTCGAATGGCGTGACGGCGAGGAGGCGCCCCGGTTCGATGTGGTTCTGCTGGACGATGCGGAATCTGCCAACCATTTTATCGCAGCTCACGGCACCGATGCATTGGCAGTGGCATCCGTATTTTCAACTTTCGCAGCAGATTCGATATTGCCCGACCTCGAATCGACCGCGTTGCACCAGCCAACGACCGCAGCGATGCAGACGATCGCCGCGCATCTGGTTCAGGAAACAATCCGCTCCACTTCTTGATGGAATGAGCTCAGCCGGCGCCGGAGATCATCAGTCGCTGTTGCGCAAGAGCTTGTAGAAGCGGTCTTCGTAGGATTCAAAGAGGCCATACTTCTGCAGCTTTTCTCCGAGCTCATTGATCCGGCGGGCGTCGGTGCCAACAGTAATGAAGTCGGCTTCGATCTCCTCGTGGACAGTTTTCGAAGGATCGGTCTCGGACGATTCACCGTGCGAGCGCTGCATGAGGTCGTGAATGTTCGAAGGCGCCGAGCGCTGAATGTAATCAACGAAAAACTTCAGCAGCGAAACTTCCCACAGCTCGTCGGCGCCAATGACAACGGCCGCCAGCGCGTCACCGTTATTTTCGACGTTCTCCTTGACCCGATCGGCGACGGTTTCTATAGATTCATGTACCAGTTCCTCGGCCGCTTCGTCCTTGCGAAAGCGCAGACCGTATTTCAACACACGCACCATCTCGCCATGATCCTTTAGAAAGTCAATGTACTCGCGTGCATCTTCGCCGAACCCCTCGAGCAACTCCTCCCCGATACCACTCGGCGTGATGATCTGGGGCCGCTCCGAAAAGACACGACCGGCGCGCACCCGCACCTGGTTGACCTCATCCATCAGTTCACTGACCAGGTGATAGCGAATCGTCGTGGTCCCGAAGGTTTCGAGCGTCTGACGCGGTTCGAGAATGACACGCATGGTGTTGACAGCGTACTTTATGTCGTCGCGCAAGGCCATAGATCTGACAGTCGGATGTGTACGATTAAGTAGGGAAAAAGCGAGTCAGGACAGTAGATGCATAGAGGCGATAAATCAAGATGCCGGCCGACAGCATCGCCGCTGTTGGAACGGCACGCAGTTTGCGTTCTGCCATGCTGTTTGTAACTTACTGTCCATAAGTTCGTTAGGCAGTTTTCCCAACCAAGGCTCAATCCCTCACGTGTTTCGATTTTTTCAAAGCTGTTTCACCGTGTGCGTCCGAATCATGCTGTCGCTGCGCTACCGGATCCGGGTTTCCGGCCTCGAGCAGCTTGAAGCCAGGGACGGCGTACTGATCCTGCCGAATCATCCGGGCGAGATAGATCCCGCTATCGTCATGTCCCAGTTATGGCGGTACCGACCGCATCCCGTAGTGGTCGAAGACTTTTTCTACATGTCCAAACTCAAACTGCTCATGCGGGTGGTCGGCGCTATTCCAATGCCGAATACCGCCACCAGTATGGGCAGCTATAAACGCATGCGTATCCAGCGGGCGCTGGATAATGTCGTCGGCTTTCTGGATTCCGGCGAAAGTGTCATCATGTACCCTGCCGGCCGGCTGATGCGCGGCAACCGCGAAAGCCTGCGCGGCGCCTCCGGCCTCTATGACCTGCTGCAGCGCAATCCGGATCTGAAGATTGTTCTGGTGCGGACGACCGGGCTGGTCGGCAGTTGCTTTTCGTGGATTACTCACCAGGAACGGCCGGACCTGGGCAAATGCATAAGGTACGGCTGCGGTCATCTCCTGAAAAATCTCGTGCTCTTCATGCCGCGCCGGGAAATCCACATCGAAGTCATCGACGGGCCGGCGGACTTTCCGCGGCACGCCGACAAGATGACGATCAACACCTGGCTCGAGAACTGGTACAACGCCAATAACGAGGAAATCTCGCTGGTTTCCTACAGTTGCTGGAGCGAAGTGCTGTTCGACGTCGAAGCGGCCAAAAAAACGGTTGATCTGCCGGCCATCGCCGAAGTACCCGACTCCATCCGTTCGAAAGTTTGCAATTATCTGGCGGCAGCGGCGGGACGCTCGCCGGAGGATGTCCATGATAGCCACAGCCTGGCCAATGACCTGGGCCTAGATTCACTGATGATGGCAGATCTGCTGGCCTGGCTCGACGAAGAATTTTTCGTCAGCGACGTCGAACTGACGGATATCGGCACGGTCGGTGAAGTCCTGCTGGCCGCCAACGGTGTGGTGCAGGCAGATGAGCATCACGACGTCGAACCACCGCCCAGCTGGATCGAGAGTTCGCCGCGCCCGGATCTGGTCGCGCCCCGTCTCGACACACCAATCCACCATCAATTCCTGGAAACCTGTGACCGCATGAAGCAGCGTGTGGCGATGGCCGACGAGACCGGCGGCGTGCTGACTTACGGTCGCATGAAAATCGGGGCGCTGCTACTGGCCGACATCATCGCGAAGTACCCGGAGAAAAATATCGGCATCATGCTGCCCGCCTCGTCGGGTGCCAACCTGCTGGTCGTCGCGACGCTGCTGGCCGGCAAGGTCCCGGTGATGATCAACTGGACACTGGGAGACGCCAACCTCGACCACACCATCAAGAGTTCCGAACTGAGCCGCATCCTGACCTCCGGCCGTTTCCTGGACAAACTGCAGCAACTTAACTTCGATCTGCTGGGCGATCACCTGATAACGCTCGAAGACCTGCGGAGTACGAAAATAACCATGGTCCGAAAGATCCGCGCCAGCATCAACGCGACCAGATCGGCAGCGCACCTTGCCCGCCGGTACGGGCCACAAACGTCTGTCGACGACACCGCCGTCATTCTCTTCACCAGCGGCTCGGAGGCGGCGCCGAAAGGCGTGCCACTGTCACACCGCAACGTCCTCGCCAATATCGCAGCCTGCGTCGAGGCAGCGAAACTCGACAACAGCGACGTGCTCTACGGCTTCCTGCCGCCGTTTCATTCCTTCGGTTTCACGGTCACCGGGCTACTGCCGCTGCTGGCCGGCATGAAAACCGCCTATTACCCCAACCCTACCGAAAGTCGGCGCCTGGTACGCGGTATCCGCATGTGGCAGCCGACCATGGTCTGCGGTACCCCGACATTTATCTCGGCCATCTGCAAAGCGTCGGGCAA
Organism: Lentisphaeria bacterium; assembly: GCA_963580095.1. Classification (GTDB taxonomy): domain Bacteria; phylum Verrucomicrobiota; class Lentisphaeria; order JABSQK01; family CAJWLW01; genus CAJWLW01. The sequence goes on from CAUZJQ010000004.1 coordinate 17,600, forward strand.
CGACCGGCTCGAAAGCGTCGACAAAGTCGTGGTCGGCGCCGAAAAAGCAGCCGACGAACTTTTCGACAAAGTCGCCGACATCTTCGGTGCAACGCTGCAGGAGGGGTATGGCATTACGGAATGTTCGCCGGTGCTGACACTGACAGCGCGCGCCGGTCCACGCGTCGGGGTTGGCCGGCCGGTGGGCGACGTGGAGGTGGCCATTGTCGACCCCGAGACCCATGAGCCGATGGCGCTGACTGAGCGGGGGTTGATCCTGGTGCGCGGCAGCAACGTCTTCGCCGGCTATCTCGGGCGCGCATCGTCGGACGCTTTCTCGATGGTCGGTGGCGAGCGATTCTACATCACCGGGGATCTGGGCTTTCTCGATGCCGATGGCAATCTCTCATTGTCCGGACGGCTCAAACGATTCGTCAAAGTCGGCGGTGAAATGCTGAGCCTGCCGGCGATGGAAGAGGCAATCAAGGCAACACACCCGGACGATGAAGAAGGGGTGTCACAGGCGGCCGTGGTGTCGCACGAAACCGACGGCGAGCGACCGTGGATCGCCGCCTTTACAGTATTTGAGGCCAGCACCAGTGAAATAAACGCGTTGCTGAAGGCCGCGGGGTTTGGCAACATTGCCCGTGTCCAGCATGCAGTCCAGGTGCCAGAGATTCCGTTGCTCGGCACCGGCAAGACCGACTATCGTTCGCTGCAGGACCAACTGCGTGGTCTGGTTGAGGCAGAACGGCCGGGGACCTAGCTAACCGAGGTGATCGGCAATCATTGCCCCGATTTCAGCCGGCGACTCTGCCACGTGTACCCCGCAGGCGCGCAGTACCTTCATCTTGGCAGCGGCCGATTCGTCGGCGCCGGAGATGATCGCGCCGGCATGTCCCATGCGCCGGCCTGGCGGCGCGGTACGCCCAGCGATGAAGCCGAACACTGGTTTCCTCGCATGATCCCGGACGTATTCGGCAGCGTGAATTTCCATCTGCCCGCCGATCTCACCGATCATCAGCATCGCTTCGGTATCGTCATCGGCTTCAAACAGCGCCAGCAGCTCAGACATATCGGTGCCGATGATCGGGTCACCCCCTATACCGATGCAAGTGGACTGCCCGAGCCCCGCCGCCGCCAGCTGATGGGCCGCTTCATAGGTCAACGTGCCAGATTTGGAAATCACACCGACACTGCCTTTCGTGGCGATATGTCCGGGCATGATGCCGACCTTGGCCTCGTCGGGCGTCAACAGGCCGGGGCAGTTGGGGCCGATCAACCGGGCACCGTTTTTCTTGACGAACGCCGTGGCCCGCAGCATGTCGCGCACCGGGATGCCTTCCGTGATGCAGACGATCAGTTCGATGCCTGCAGCGGCCGCTTCCATGACAGCATCGGCGGCGAACGCCGCCGGCACGAAAATCAACGAGACGTTGGCACCGGTCTCCTGGCGCGCCTCGTGGCAAGTATCGAATACCGGCACCCTCGCGTCCAGTGCCGTCTCTCCGCCCTTGCCCGGGGTCACGCCGCCGACAACGTTACCGCCGTATTCGTGACATTGTGTCGCATGGAAGGATCCTTCAGAGCCGGTAATGCCCTGGACAATGATGCGGGAATCTTTATCAACCAGAATAGACATTGCGGATTTCCAAAGTGAAGATGAGTTGCAGGGCATGGCAGCTGAGAGCTGTCACCCGGTGAGTTTGACGACTTTTTCGGCCGCTTCGTCGAGGGACGCGGCTGGGACAATATCGACCCCCGATACGGCGAGGATTCTCTTGGCTTCCTCGGCGTTGGTGCCGGCGAGGCGGACGACCACTGGCACCTCCAAAGACAAGTCCTTTACCGCATCGACGATCCCGTTGGCGACGCGGTCGCAGCGCACGATACCCCCGAAGATGTTCACCAGCACAGCGCGAACGTTGGTATCGCTCAGGATAATCCGGAAGCCGTCACGCACAGTTTCGGCGCTGGCGCCGCCGCCGACATCGAGAAAGTTGGCAGGCTCACCGCCTTTCAGCTTGATGATGTCCATGGTGGCCATGGCCAGCCCGGCGCCATTCACCATACAACCAACGGTACCGTCGAGCTTGATGTAGTTGAGATTCGACTCCGACGCCTCGACCTCGGCAGGATCTTCCTCGGCCAGGTCACGCATTGCGGCAATGTCTTTCTGGCGATACAGCGCGTTGTCATCGAAATTGAACTTGGCATCGAGCGCCGTGACCTCGCCCTGTTCGGTCAGTACGAGCGGATTGATCTCGGCAATCGACGCGTCAGTAGCATGGTAGGCCCGGTAAAGGTTGGCAACGAGACGGCTCACCGCCTTCGCCTGAGAGCCGCCGAAACCCAGCGCGCCGACGACGCGCCGGCATTGGAACGGCTGCAAGCCGAACTGCGGGTCGACCCATACCTTTATGATCTTCTCCGGATTCGTTTCGGCGACCTTCTCAATCTCGACGCCGCCCTCGGCCGAGGCGATGATGACATCCTGTTCGCGGCCACGGTCCAGAGTTACTGCCAGATAGTATTCCTTTGCTATATCGATGGCCGGGCAAACCAGGATCTTCTGCACCAGTTGCCCGGCAGGACCGGTCTGCGGCGTGACCAGCTGCATACCGAGGATCCGTCGCGCTTCAGCAGCAGCCGTAGCCGTGTCCGGGCAATACTTGACGCCGCCTCCCTTGCCTCGCCCGCCTGCATGGATCTGCGCCTTGATCATGACCGCTTCGGAATCGAATTCCCGCTGAACGTGGCCGATGGTATCATCGATAGCGGCAGGATCGCCAACGACCGTACCCGCCGGGACGGGGACACCGAAATCCTTGAGAATTTCTTTTGCTTGGTACTCGTGAATTTTCAAAACATCACCTCTCCGCCGGGCTGTTTCACTGTTGCGTGGGAATGTGGCATCGCGTCGATGCAAAATCAAATCACCCCCCGGCGACCAGAACGGCACACAATATGCGGCAGGGCACGGTAGGAAAGCCGGCACTTGGACAGGCATTGCAAACCGGCCTATCGGACAAAAAAAGACTTGCAATTAGATTGACAGTTTTGTACAATAGCTGATGATTGTGGCGAAAAGTGGCCTACTGCAAACAAATACAAATCCGACTTTATGTGGCAAAAAAACGCGCACCACAGGTAAAATATGAACCCGACAATGCGAGATCAACAAGGCAGGACGGTTCAAATAAGAGCGAGAGGAGGAAAGTTTCGAAAAACTTTTTGTGGGGAACTACAAGAAAGTTCTTGCAATAAGTTTTCACTTTTTCTAAACTGGGAAGCGTGATCGGCGGGAACTGGCGCAAAAATCGCCATCAACCGCAGAAGGCGAATGGCAGAAGCAGCCTCGAACGCAAAAATCTCCGCGGTGGTTAATCCACCGCAATCTGATAAACGAAAAACATGAACTGGGACTTACAGACCCGAAAACCACCAACCAAGCAGAGGGATGTACAATGAAGCACACCCAAAAAATCAAAAAATCAATCCGTAGCCTTGCACTGGTAGCGTTTAGTTGCCTGCTGATGGCAGGATTTACCACAGATGCAGGCACCTCCCTTGATGTGGACTTCGAGAGTGGCGAAGGCTATACCGCGGGTGCACTGCCGGGCCAAAACGGCTGGGTGCAAAACGATGCTGATGGTGCAGCCGACATGGCAGCCACAGTCATCAGCGTGAACAACATGTCGAGCAATGGTCTTAATGCAGCGAAATTCATAAACCCCGATGGTGGTGGATGGTTTGCTGGCATGCCGATCACCGACGATGGTGTCTACTCGCCGCCACTGGATGGCTGCGCCGGCGCCGTGGGTTGCTGCACCACAGTCTTTGAACAGTCCTTTTGGGTGCGGTCCGTAGACGAAGCTTTCAATGACGGCGGCGGTTTAGCTCTCTGGACCCTTGACGTACGTATCGCAGCAAGCGACTCCGGAATCAACGGAGAAGCGGGGGACATGGGGGCGCTCGCCTTCTTCACTGACGCGAACACCCAAGCCATCTATGGCTTCAGCCTCGGTGCGTATTGGATTCCGAGTGCAGGTATTTCTAATCCCGGCCTGCTCGGAGTAAACTTGGTTCCCTTGGTTGACATCCCCTACGGAACAATGGAACACATCGGTATCCGTTACGAGTTTGTCGACGGCGCCGTCGGTACCGTCAAGGTGTATAGCGGATCTGCAGCCAATGCCGGCGCCCCAGGTGGCATGGGTACGGAAATCACAACCGATGCATGGGCCGGCGCGGTATCCTGTCAGACGTGGTACGGTAGCAGTAGCGCTGGGGTCACCCACGGCAACGGCAGCGTCGACACCAACCGCATCTACAGCCGCTTGTCTTCTGAAGCCGGCGCGGGTGCTGGTCTGGGTGAGTTTGTTCATTCCGGTATCGCAATCGATGAATTGACGTACGAACTGGTGGGCTGCGACGGTACGACGACGACGCCGTCAACCACGACACCGACAACAACGACCACGACGCCGACAACAACGTCCACCACGCCGACAACAACGTCCACCACGCCGACAACAACGTCCACCACGCCGACAACAACGTCCACCACGCCGACGGTAACCACCACGCCGACAACAACGTCCACCACGCCGACGGTAACCACCACGCCGACAACAACGTCCACCACGCCGACGGTAACCACGGAAACGGTAACCACAACGACGCCGACGACAACCACGGTTGGTGAGGGGACCACGACGACGGCAACGGTAACCACGACGCCGACAACGACCTCCACGACGGAAACGGTAACCACGACGCCGACAACAACGACGGAAACGGTAACCACGACGACGCCGACAACAACAACGACGCCGACAACAACGTCCACGACTATCGTGACAACGTCCACCACCACACTCAGCGGCGATTGCGCCTGCGACGAGGGTGCCATCCTCAGTTCGATCTGTCAGGATGTCGAGAGCTTGGACCTGCATAGTACCGAGCGCCTGATCGACCTGATCAAATCCAAGGTCGAAGAAGCCGGCGCCGGCCATTGCAGTCCGGCTGACATGGACACCTGCACACAGACGATCAAAAGCAACATCGGCCTGTAAGGCAACAGCCGACAGGCACTGAAACTCACAAGCCCCCAGCGGCGCGAACCGCTGGGGGCTTGCGTTTTTAAAAACGACAATGCCCGTTCAATTTTTCTCTCTCTCTCCTGCCGGCAGAACGGATCGAGCTTCTACCAGGTGCCTTCCAGATCGAGTGGGTAGCGCAGACCGTAAAGCAGCTCACCCAGATCGACGCCACGAGCCTGGATCTGCTCGCCCGAAAAGCCCAAAACCCCTTTGATCGACTGATACTGAAAGTCCGGTGAGACCATGGCGACTATCCGGTAGCCTTCTGCCGTTTGCACTGGCACCGAAGCGGTAAAAACGCCTGCACGCACAGTTGCGTCCCGGCGATGCAGCAAAGTCTCCGAATTTTCACGGAAGACCTGGAGACGCACACGCGTGTTGTCCGGCAAATTCGTTCTGCCGGCAACCCGCACAACGTATGGTAGCCCATCGTCCTTTATTTCTGCAGGTGCAACCGCGGCAATTTCGCCACCCACGACGCACCCCCACCCCCCGCTTTCATCGACCGGCGCCATGCCGTCCGGCACCGGCGAGGGCACTTCCGGAACAATCGTGGTTTGGCTTCGAATCCCGTATAGCAAGACATGGCCCTCGGCCACGCCACGTGTCTGCAGCTCACTGCAGTTCTGGCCAATGATCTCTGTAACTGGATAGACTTGTTGATGCAGGACAAAGTCGATCTGCAAACTTAGCGGCACACCTTCCGGCCAGCGCTTGCCGAACGCTGGTTCGACGGTTTTGTGCAACCGCCCCCGTTTCACACGCACCTCCGAGGTCCGGATCACCGTGTTTCCGTCCTGCAGGATTCGAACCATCAGCAACGCGGCATCGGGCAAGTTGGAGTGGCCATTGACAAGAATATCACCGTCCCTCCGAGTTGCCGTCAGTTCGATATAAAACGGTTCCTCAGCGCGCCGTGAACTTGCCCTCGTCTGTTCCGTCGTCTGAAACGGTATCGGTCGGGTCCAGGCGCTTTTCACCCCGTCAAGGTCACTGCGCAGCCGCCACCAGTATTGCTGTCCCGGTGCCAGCCCATAACCCTGCCGAGCGTGTGGGTACTCCGTGCCGTAACGGTTGTACACAATATGTTCGAAGTGCGGACCGGAATCGCTGACCTCGACATCATAGGTGATCCCCTCTATTGGCAAAGCGTTCCAGTCTATGTGGATATCAGTAGGCATCGTTGCATGTCTGGCCGGACGTATCGGAACGGGTACGTGATGGACTTTCTCCCGCACATACATCCGCGCCACACATCCTACCGCGGCAAAAACAAGCGCCAGCAGCACGGCGCTGGGCCAACGCCGCAGGCACAATCGCGACTGCAGTTCATCGAAAAAGAGCGGCGGCCAACGAAGCTGCCATTTCCGGCGCCTGGCCAACAGCGCCATGCACATGGCCAATAGCCCGCCGAAGAACACCACAAGCGTGATCGTCTTTCCCAGTAACAGCCGGTTGCGTCCCTTATATTTGAACGTCACGTCATGCCGGCCGGCCGGCAGATATATAGCCGACATCCCAGGCGCCACTTCCACAAACGGCAGCGTCTGATTACCTGCAGTCGCCTGCCAGCCTTTGTAATAGGCCATCTTGAAGATGACGAACCCGGGTTGCTCCAAGGTCACGACAGCCGCATGATGGCTCCGTCGCGCGAGCGTTTCCTGCGTCTGACCGTTGATTGCCGGTAGCGCCATGAAACTGCCGAAATCCAACTGCTCGACAAACGGCAGGTGCTGACCATTAAGTCCTTCTGGCAGTTCCTGGGCCAGAACGCGGCCACCGTCACTGACGAACGCATTGAGCTTGTCCAACGTCTGCGCTGGCACGTTCAGGTCGTATCCGGCCATGACGACGGCAGAATACCGATTAAAATCAAGCTCCGTATCCTGCAACCAGTCCGTACCGCCACGGATCATCTGCATGAAATGATCCGGCTGCGGCGCCAGCTTGTACTCCTCCAGCCACAATTCGCACAGTCTCATCCATTGGTCCCGAGCATCAATAAGGACAAGCACAGGCTTGTTGCGAACGACTTTGAAATAGTTGAACTCGCCACGCGTTCGCCAAGCGACCCAACGGGGCTTGTCCACAATTCGGTCCGCGAAATCGTCGACCATCGTCATTACCGGGAGATTGGCGCGGTCGCAGATGAGGAAACGCACGTTTAACAGCTCACACAAATTCGGATGCTCCGAAATATCCTTCCGAAACCTGTGGTTGATCAGTTTGCTGCCGCCACCGACTTCGTCCGCGAAAAACCCGCTGATGATGTTGGTCTTACCGCAAAGCGCCGGCAGCATCGTCATGTACGGAAGCTCCTGCGGATCTACTCTGCCCTGTGCCGAGCCATAGACGCGTCCGGGGTCCGGATCTTCGCGGATCGCACGCACGACCAGGTCGAATTCCCGATTGAGCTGGACACGCTTGGATCGCTCAGTAAAGTCGCCGTGCTCAGTATCAATTGTCCTCGTCCGCACTTTGCGTTGTCCCACGAGCCAGCGATCACGCCATGGGCTGTATACCAGTGCGGCCACAGCCAGCAGTGACAGCACCGTCGCCAGCGACGCCCCCAATCGCGGTCCACAGCGCCGACGCATACAAAATAGCAACAGCGCAAGAACAAATATCAGCCCGAAAACCCAACAGACAGCAATGCTGCCGGCAGCGGCATGAGCCAACCAAACCAACACCGAGACCGCGGTAATGGACAGCATACCGGCCACAGCCATACACCGACGTGTCGCGCTATGCGTTCCGGACAGATACCCCCGGATCAGCCAAAGTACGCCAGTAATCAACGCCGCACCGCCGACGCCCGCTGCCGCTACAGTGAAAACGTCGAGCAGAAAAATCTCGTGGATGTACTGGAACTGCCCCTGCAACGGCAAATATTCGAGAATCGGCAGATCATCCGGGCCAAGAAACACCAGGAATGCCATGATCCAGGCTGTAAGGAACAGCAGATTGCGGAACTTTCGCCGCCACCAGACAGTCACCGCCAATCCCAGAAAGCATAGCGCTGTCAGAACTGGCCAGCGCTTGGTGAAGTCATTCTTCTGCCAGCCCCATTCATCCGGACCGTAGTTCCCGTATTTGGTGTCAGTCGTATCGAACAGCCCGCCCGTGCGTAGTTGATCTACGGTATGTCCGGTGGTCATGCAAACGATCTCAAAAGCATGACGCCAGTTCGAACTGAACGACAGCTCCTGGATCTCCGGTGACGAATAAAATGGTACCAGATAGATCGCCAGCATCAGCCCGGCCACGGCCCAGGTGACGAACATCCGTTGAATCGAGGTCCATGCCACCCGCAGCTCCGTGGCCAGCAGCAGGATGCCGCAGTACAGCGCACAGACCAGAGCCATGCAGTACGGCATGTACGGATGACTCAAAAATGACAAGGTGATCAGCAGCGATGCTGGAAATATTGTCCGCCGCTGTGCAACCGCCGCATGGGTGCGACCCAGCGCAATCGGAAACAGAAAAATCGCGATCAACTGCTTGGCGAGCCCCAGGACGAAGTACGCATCGATTGTATGCCCCCACATACTGATCGGCGTGATCGCAAAAAGCGCTGCGATACCGCAGGCCAATGGACGAAAACTGAACTTCGAAAGCAGATAGTACAGACTGAACGGGAACAGGCTGAAACAGGTGATATAAAAGAGCTTCTGTATTTCGGCAATTGTCAGCATTTCGCCCAGAGCGGTATATATCAGTCCGACGGCGAAGTATTGCAACGGCGGGCGAAACAGAAATATCGGGGCACCGAGTCCATAGAGATACGACCAACCGTACAACCGTTGCTCGGCTTCGAGCATGGCGGCAACTTCATGATTGTACGCCATGTGGATGATATCGTCACCCCCGACGATGTATCCGGGGTCGAGCAACGGCGCTGCAATGGTATAAGCGAAAAGGACTGCGACCATCAACAAACCACGGGCCAACCAATTCTCGACGTGGAGTGGCATCAATGGTAGCGACGCGCCGGAGCCAACGCCTTTGCCGACAGCACCGCCAAGCTCATGAGCATCGGTGTCCGCGGACAGCGTCGCTGCGGTCTCAACCGATTCCTCATCCGAGGTTTCAGCGGCTGGCACGCCACGTTCCGGTGCTTCCTCTCCGGGCATTTCCGGATCCGCAGTTGTCGATACAGGAGTCATGTTGAAATTCGGGAGCGCAGGACTGGGCCCAGTAAATTGGCGACACCAAGCGGCAAGTGACGCCACATCGTGACTGCCAGTTTGTACTTCGGGTCATCGGGGTTCATGTCCGGCACATCTTCACCGGGACGCAGAAAGTATTGGTAATATATCTGCCGCGGCGTGGCACCCCACTGTTTCTTGAAATGGAAGGTACCGGCGGTGCGTCGGCTGCGGGCAAAGTCGAAATGACGGCAACCGCGCTCACAGGCCAGTTTGATCGCGTTCCAGTAAGCCAGATTGTTCGGGCACAGACGTAAATGTTCGCGACACGAGGCGCCGCAATGCGCAATCGCCGTATCACGGAAAAAAAACAGCCACACACCTGCCACGGGCTGCCCGTCAACGAAGGCCGTAGACACCTCCATCTGATCCCCGAAAAGCTCGCTCAGCGTCATGTGCCATCGGACAGCATGTGTGGGTGTCCCGTGATCACGCAGGTTGCGGCGCAGGATATCGATGAAACTACGAAAATGTCGGACCCCGGTCTCCACGGTTACTCCGCTCTTCTGTGCCTTGCGCACCTGATTGCGGACTTTGGCATTGAGCTCGCCCTTCCAGACTATCTCCGGATCGGCATCAAGCTTCATAACCAGCGAAAAGTATTCGAGCAGTTCCGCCAGCTCGTCGTGCTCCGCACGCAACAATGATTTGAGCTCCAACCGCCGCGCCTGCACCTTTTCGATGAGCGAACGCCCGTGCGCCAGCAACGCCGCCTCGACTTCGTCGTCGTCCGCCAGAATGCCGCCGTAGTTGGCGTAAGGCGTCGATACCAGAGTGTGGCCACCGCTGAGGCTCCTGACTTCGGCCAGCGGCAGGACACCGCGCACCTGCCGTCCCTGCATTGCAATGCAGTAGTGCGTCCGAACCTTGTACGCGAGTTCGAGGGCCGTTTTCCATTTGTATTGGTGGTAGAAGGTAGCCTCCGGTGCATCAAGAACGAATTCATCCCAGGCCGCAGCATGTTCATCTGTGGCTTCGACTATTTCCATGGTGTCGCCGTGTCAGTTGGGATCTGGCCATAATGTATCTGCTGGATATCGCTGCTGGAAATTCGATCAATCAGAACCGGATCAAGGAGTGCATTGAATTCGAGCTCTCGGGATGTGGTAATGAAATAACTGCCGGTGACACCGTCGTTGGAATTGGCCGGACCGGGGTGACACATGATTTCGGTGACACCATCGACCAGCATATTAAACACTCGGTGATAGACAGCAGACGTCATACGGCCGGTGTCGGCGACGCCGATGAAATGATCAGGGGTGACACAGCCCGCCCGCTGCACGTCGGCCTTCGTCCGTCGCGCCAGAATCCGGAAGACGCGGCACTGCCAATCACGCACGGAGATTCCCAGCTGCAACGTCTCATGGGGTGTGCGCAGTCGTGGACTGCCGAGTTGCCCAGCCAGTGCGATGAATGCGTCACGGATCGGCCGAAAGATATGCACGTGTTTGTGACTGTCCAAATGCGTCGGTTCCCCGAGCTGTTCCCGGCAGCGTTGGAGTTGCGCCGACAGTTCCCGGTCGAGATCGGAGCGCTGCAATCTACCCATCATGGCCCGGCGCAAAATTGTCGACATACCTGCAAAGTTACCGTTGTTGCCGACCAGGCTGGGGATCTTTTCGGGCGGTGACAACGGCACGCCATGCACGATATTGAGGTGCAGCCCCACACCCAACGATGGCGTTTGCCTCGCCAGTTCGACAGCATTGTCAAACCCTGGGAAATTGGTCAGTAATGTCGCGCTGCTGAGTATACCGCGGTGATGCGCCTCAACAATGGCTCGATTCAGCGGTGCAGACCAGCCAAAGTCATCGGCGTTGATGATCACGCGCTTCATACATCGTCCTCAAATCCATATTTTCTCCCGACATAGTGGATGTAGCGTGGATTTTGTTCACGGCTGAGGCGGTGGATCATTTCGCCAAGTAATCCAAGGGAAATCAACTGTGCGCCCAGCATGATCGCTAGAATCGCCGCCAGGAACATCGGACCGTGATCGGTCATGATGGCGCCCTTGTCGACCAGTTTCACCTTTGCCAGATACAGGAGTACCAATCCTCCGATCCCGCTGACGACACCGCCGACGCTGCCGAATGTCTGCAGTGGCTTGTTGATGTAGTGCAGCAGGAACCGCAGCCGGAAGATATCGAAGAAAACGGTGAATGTGCGGCCGATGCCGTATTTCGATTCTCCGGCGGCACGCGGCATGTCGGTGATCTTGACCTCGGTGATGCGCGGCCGCAGCTCGGCAGCGAGTCCCGGGATGAAGCGATGGAAGTCGCCGTACAGCGGCAAGGCCTTGATCACATCATGGCGATAGGCCTTGAAGGTTGTGCCGAAATCATTGATGTCGACGCCCGACGCACGCGCCAGCATACGATTGGCAATGCGCGAAGGGATCTGCCGAAGGATGACACCGTCGCGACGCTGATGGCGCCAACCACTGACAATATCGTAACCCTCGTCGATTTTCTCGAGGAACATTGGTATCTCTTCCGGGCAATGTTGCAAATCACCGTCCATCGCCAGGATGATTTCACCGCCGGCATGGTGAAAGCCCACTGCCAGCCCGGCGGTCTGGCCGAAGTTGCCACGCAACTTGATGACCTTGAACTGCGGATGCGCCTGGTGCTCGGCGATCAACCGCTCGAGCGTCCGGTCAGCACTGCCGTCGTCGACACATATAACCTCATACCTGCGGCCGATCTTATCCAACACCTCACGCAGCCGACGGCAGAGCTCCCCGATTGTGTCTTCCTCATTGTAGAACGGGACAACGATCGATATCTGGTATTCCATCATCTGATCTATCCTTTGTACAGATTTCGAGTCACACACGAAAGCAGCAGCGTCAGCAGCAGCAGGCAACTGCCGGTGACGACCTTCATGGTCGACAGGCTACCACCTTTACCGGCGATCGAAACCATCACGGGAACAGTCACGAAATCGGTCATGCCCAAGACATCTTCTGTTTCGATCATCAGAAAGTTGCGATATTGGCTGCCGGGCCTCCCTGCCAGGTTGGAGATCGGCACTATGACGCGTTCCTTGGCACCGGCAGCCAGAGAGATCGGCACGGTCCCTATCCCGGCCGCCAGCTCGTCGGTCCCGATGAATCGAAAAGTGCCGGCTACCTCGGCCGCTGTGCCGTTATAAAACACCGCTTCGATGGTCGCCTTGTCATTGATCTCGACGCTGTCGACCTTGGCGCGGATATCCGGCACCTCAGCCGAGTGGAGGCCCAGCGGCGCAACGTTGACAGCCGAGCACATGTACCCTTCCTCGTCGCTATAGCGAACCGTGATGATCACCGGGGTGCGTCGCGCCTTTTCATCCAGCTCGATGTTGAAAATCTCGCGATAGTACCTCTTCGGCACCACCATGTCCTGGGCTATACCCTCCCAGGTCCGGCCGGCAACCGAGATTTCGAGCTGCACCTGGTAAGCTGTGCTCGGGCCATTATTCCGGACAGTGATCAGCAACTGATTACGCGCCGGCCGCCAGCTCGGGACCGTTTCCAGCGCGATCTGCGCCAGACCGCTGATCGGCAGTGACACCAGGAAAATGATCGCGGCACGCCGGAAATTCTCGATTCGCGGCGTCTCTGGCGTTGATATACGGCAATTCGGCATGTGGGGTCCATCCGTTTGAATTACTTCCGATGATCCAGGCAGGGTCCCGATTTTCAGGTAACCGCCCCGACCACGGGCTGGCGCTCACAGACGACGAACGTCGGCGTCAGCGGTCCCAGGCAACACCGGATCTTGAGCTTGATCAACATATAGGGGAAATAACCGAATATCTCGGCGTTCGGGAACAGGCGGCGGATGTCGCGCTCGCGGAAAAAATGTCTGTGGTCGTCCCTCTGCAGTTTGTCCGGCGTCAGGCCGATCAGGTGCAGCGGGCGCATCAGCCAGAAGTAGCTGTTAGGCGTCGTCAGTATCATCCTCCCATCATTCTTGAGTACGCGGCGGATCTCAGCGGTGCTGAAGGCCGGATTCGACAAATGCTCGATCACTTCGCTACACCAGACCAAATCGAAACTGTTGTCATCGAACGGCAGACGTTTGTCGGCATCGACAACGACGCATTTGTCGAAGGCTTTCTCGACATCGATCGAGGTGACCGTATAGCCGATGTTCTCGAGCCAGCGCGTCTGGTTGCCGACACGGCAGCCGACATCAAGCGCCGTTCGTGAACCGCGCTCGGCTTCCGCCAAGCGCGGTACCAGGTCAAGAGCAATCCGTTTGCCCTCGGTCCTCTCGTTCATTGTCGCCTGGGCCAGATCGATCGGCAGCTTCTTGGCCAAACGTACAAAAGTTTTTGCCAGTCCCATGGCTTTTCCCGTGCTAGGAAACAGCCGGCGCGGCTGTCGGTCCTATGATGAGGCTAACACCGTGCGGAACAAGTCTGTGCCGCAGTTTGTATGTCTGGAGTGGAGCGAAACTGAAGGAAAATTACCACCGCTTGGCAACATTGCAACGCTGCCCTGGCTACCCGTATCGATCGTTATCGCTTGATCCGCGGCACCTTAGCCCTACATTCTTCACCGAAATCCAGGTTGTCGCCGTTGGTACTGAGCGGCATAAATCCTACCACTTACGCTGACGTTTTTATACGGCGCTGCTTTCTGCCCACCCGAATACTATGGCAATCGACACTCCAAAGGATCCCGGACCGCGCCGCCTTATTGTCAACGGCGTGTTGATCGCAGTTGCCCTGGCAGTCGGCTGGATCATCTTCGAACGGCTCGGCCTGGACGATTACATTCGCGACTACAAGGCTCTCAAGCAGGCCCTCGGCCCCGAAACCACGCACGGCCCCAGCCTCTTTTTTCTGATCGCGACACTGCTGATGGGCCTGGGATTTTCGAAGCATATCATCGCCATGGCGGCCGGCTATCTGTACGGCCTTACCTACGGCCTCGGACTGACAATGGTAGCGTCGACGGTCGGCTCCGCCGTGCCTTTCTATTACGCCCGCTACCTTGGCCGCGCCCTGGTCGCCCGCAAACTCTCCGACCGCTGGCGGCGAATCGACGATCTGATCGCCGACAATCCCTTTACCGCGACACTGATCATTCGCTGGTTCCCAATCAGCAGCAACATCATCGTCAACCTGCTGGCGGGCGTCAGTTCGATGCGGGCGGTGCCGTTCATCGGTGCGACGATCATCGCGCAGTTCCCGCACAACTTCATCTTCTGCCTGATCGGCACCGGCGTCCAGCAGGACCAGACGTTCATGATCATGCTCGGCGCTGTGCTCTACGCCGTATCCTGTGTCCTGGCATACGCGCTCTACGTCCGCTACCGCGATCTCTACCGCAAAATCGAAAAGCCCGAATCGCCGGAAGACACTAACGACGTTTATGAAACAACCGACACGGGACCGCCCGCCTGACCGATCGCTCAGGCGTTACCGCAGTGCGGACATCGGCTGCTTAGTTCCAGACGCCGCCTGGCACAATGGCGGCACGCCACGAGGCGTCCCCGCGGCCGGGTCAGGCAATAGATCAGCCAACCCGCCACGCTGAACACCAGGACGCAACCGCCCCACGGCAGCCAATCCGTACCACGGCTCTTGGCATCGATCGCCACGACCGCGACCAAGTATAGCGTCCAAGCCGCATACAGCAGCACGCAGACCAAGAAGACGATCATCAGACCGCCGATCTGAGACCAGTGCGGCAGCATCGTCCACGGGCTGTCCTGTCCGGTCGGCATCCCCTCACCTCCTGCATGTTACTGGATCACCCCGCCACCGAGGCAGATGTCGTCGTCGTAGAAAATCGCGTACTGGCCGGGCGCCACGCCGGTGTCAGGCCTGGACATGTCGACGCGCCAGCGGTCGGCCGCCAGCGCGATGAGACGGCAGGGCTGCAGCTCAGGGCTGTGGCGGATCTTCAGATGCAAGTCATCTTTTGCCGGCAGCCCGGAAATCCAGTTCACTGCTGCTACCTCGAACGTATCGCGTTCCGTTTTCTGCAACTCCGACTGATGACCGATGTAAACGATGTTGCGCGCCGTGTCCTTGGCCACCACATGCCACGGTCCACCGCTCAGCCCCAGCCCCCGCCGCTGGCCGATGGTGTGAAACCAGAAGCCCTGGTGCACGCCCAGCACCTCTCCGGTGTCACGCCGGATGATGTCGCCCTGCTCTTCGCCGAGATGGAACTTGACGAAGTCGTTGTAATTGATCTTGCCCAGGAAGCAAATCCCCTGGCTGTCCTTGCGGTCACGGTTCGGCAGGTCGAGCTCATGCGCCAACTCACGCACCCGCTGCTTCTGCAGTCCACCGATCGGGAAGCAGGCGCGCGCCAGTTGTTCCTGGCTGAGGTTACAGAGGAAATAAGTTTGATCCTTCACGGCGTCCGGTGACCGCAACAGATAAAATATCCCGCCCCGTTGCTCAACGCGGGCGTAGTGCCCGGTGACAACAAGGTCGAACGGCTGGTCGACGAAGTCGTAAAAGGCCCCGAACTTGATTCGCTGGTTGCACAGGATATCCGGACTCGGTGTGCAGCCGGCGCGCAATTCCACCAATGTATGCTCGACGACGCGTTCATAATAGACGCTCTGCAGCGGCACAACAGACAGCGGCACGTCGAGCGCTTCGCAGACCGCACGGGCGTAGCCGAGGTCATCTTCCCACGGGCACTCCCCGAGAAACGCCAGCTCGTCCTCCAGCCAGACCTTCAGGTAAAAGGCAGACAACTCCGCCCCGGGATGCTGCTGCCTTGCCAGGTGCAGCGCTACCGAGCTGTCGACACCACCAGAAATCAGGGCGGCGATTTTCATCCTTTATGATTTTTTGTAGTCAAATGACATAAAAACGGCGCAAAAATGAGTATAATGTAGGTTGCTCCATTTGGATTGAAATTTCCACGCAGCCTTTTCCACCTCGAACGAAACCAAGCCATGAATTTTCCAAAAATGATCCCGGTACGTCAAGTGTTTGACGCGCCAGTACTCGACGACGTGCCGGCCGCAGTTCGCGCCGAGACGCAAAAAGGCATCGAACTGACAGGCATCGAGCCCGGCGCCAGTGTCGCAATCGGCGCCGGGAGCCGCGGTATCAACGCTTACGACTCGATTTGCCGCGAGACCGTTGCAACATTGCTGGCGCATGGTGCCGAACCGTTCATTTTTCCGGCCATGGGCAGCCACGGCGGCGCTACTTCCGAAGGCCAGCGCGCGGTGCTGGCGCATCTCGGCATCACCGAAAAAACGATGGGCTGCCCCATCCAATCAGAAATAGAACCGACACAGGTGGATATGACCAGTGACGGCGTCCCGGTTTTTATCGACCGCAACGCCCTGGCAGCAGATCATGTGGTGCTGGTGAACCGCATCAAGACGCACACCGATTTCCGCGGCGTCATCGAGAGCGGCATCCTGAAGATGGGGTCGATCGGTCTGGGCAAGCGTCTGGGTGCCAGTGCCTGCCACAAATCAGCGTTGCACCACGGCTTCGAGCACACGATCCAGACGGTGGCGGCGGCGGTACGACGGCATTGTCGGATCGACTTCGGCATCGCCATCCTGGAAAACGCCTACGAGCAGACGGCGCACATTGAGGCGATCGTCAGCGACAACCTCGAGGAACGCGAACGGGCTTTGCTGGAAAAGGTGAAGGGGCTACAGGCAAAGCTGCCGTTCGAGGAGCTCGACCTGTTGATCATCGACAACATGGGCAAGAACATCAGCGGCACCGGCATGGATTCGAACATCATCGGCCGTCGCATGCACACGGGTGAGCCGGAATTCACCACGCCGTCGGTGACGCGGATTATGGTCTGCAATCTGACTGAAGCGAGCGAAGGCAATGCGGTTGGAATCGGCTTTGCGGACTTCACAACGAAGCGTCTGGTGGACCGCCTGATTCCAGAGGCTACCTGGGTGAACTGCATCACCGGCCTGGGTCCGCAGAAGGGACGGATTCCTGTCCATTTCGACACCGACGAACGGGTTCTCGAGGCGGCGTTCGATACGATCGGGATGATTGAACCTGACGACGCCCGCGTGGTCAGAATAAACAGCACGCTGAATCTCGATGAAGTTCTGATCAGTGAATCCATGCAAGCTGCCGTCGACGGACAGGAAAACCTCGTGCCGTTGGGCGAGCCGTTCGAGATTCCCTTTGACGACAGCGGCCAGATGCTGTCGTTCGAGGAGACTATCAAGGCAGGAAAGCATTGAACGATCACAGCGCCACCGCTTTGCAGGCAACGTCACACCAACTGAGAGGTTAATCCTATGGCAGATACCAAAGTTACGATTATCGAAAACGGCCCGTGCCTGATCAGCGGCAAGGCGACGTATGTCGATGCCGATGGCAACACACAGACGACAGATCGCGACAACGTCGCGCTTTGCCGTTGTGGACTGTCCGGGAACAAGCCGTTCTGCGACGGCTCCCATCGCACCGGTGGTTTTGAAGCGCCCGGCGTCGACCTGACGATCTCGCAGTCGTAGCCGCCACCAGCAGGGTTCACGCTTCAGCCTGGCTTGCACAGCAACGGCAACAGCCCCTGTTAGCTAGCGTAAAACCAACGCCCGACCAGGTTGCCGAGCGGCCACAGAACGAGTACGCCCGCGAGCCAGAAACAGTTGGCGCCCGCCACCGCAAGCCAGAAAACCTGCATAAAAATCAGATTGCCGATCAAACTGCCGACGTATGCCGGAGTCCGGAGATAGTCGGTGTTGCGCCACAGGCGCGCAGTGAGAACAAGCGTGCCGGTGGTAAACAACAGCCAGACAGCCCAGGTGCCAATGCCGCCGGCGCCCGTCAATCCCCGCACACCGCACAGCAGCAACGCGATCGGAAAGAGTGGCAATAGCAGAATAACCGGTCGCGGCGGCAGGCGCACCGCTTCGTTGATAGCCACCGTTGCCACCACGATGATGTACAGCGCGGCAAGTGCAGCAGCAAAGACGAGCTCGTGCGGATAGGTCGCAGGACAGCCGACCGCCGCGGCCCCGAGCAGGACATTGACGCCGCGGCACAGCCCCATCACTGTCACACCAAGCCAGGCATACCGGCGCGCGGCGGTGTTGTAGAAGACGATCAAAACGAGCAACAACCCGGCCATCGCCACAGCCATAGCACCGGCACCGGCAGCCAGCACAACGGCAACCAACCCGAATGTACCAGCCGCGGCCAGAACAGTGTTTGGCGGGACCAGTCCCGCGGGGATCGGACGTGACGGACGCTCCTGCGCGTCGACGTCGCGGTCGCACCAGTCATTCAGCAGAAGGCCGGCGGCGTAGAGCAGGAGCGAGGCAGCCACAACCCATGGCAGACCCGGCCACAGACCGGCGCCAACGCCGCCTGCTACGGCAAAGCCGGCAACCAGGTCACCGGGGACGGTGAAAAGATTCGGTGGTCGCAGCAGCGTCAACCACGCCCGTAGCCGGCCGGGATCCGGTGTATCAGCAAGAGATTGGTCAGCAGGAGAAGCTGGCATACAGAAGGTCCGCGGGGATAATCAAAGTGTGGGCGGCAAACGGTTGACGCGACACGTACAAGATACAGTATTTCATGCTCGTCGCCGGCAGAATGGTGAACAATCCAAGTCGACCGTGGTTGTTCATGGTTTGAACAATCACAGTCAGGTCGGCCGATTGTCCTCCTCTTCGGCCACCGCAGACGCCGCACTACCATCGGCCCCATAATAGGTCCGTTCCGGAAGATACTCCGCGAATTCGGTCTTGTTGGCGGCATGCATGTACGCCTCCGTCGGGCTCACCCGGTTTTCTTCCAACATTTGACGCAGGCAGGCATCGAATGACTGCATGCCTTCGATCTCGTCATTGATATGGTTGCGCAGATTGAGAATTTCACCCTGCCGCACGATATTCGAAAGGGTCTCGCAGCGCATGACAATCTCGTGAGCCGGGACCTTCCCCTGACCGTCGGCCCTGTCGCAAAGAATCTGGGCGACTACCGCGACCAGAGTCTTGGCGAGCATCAACTCGATCTGCACGCGTTCATCGACCGGAAACATCGTGATCAGACGTTCCAGCGCTTTGCCGGCATTGCTGGTGTGCGCCGAGCACAGGACAAGCGTCCCCATCGAGGCACAGGTCAAGGCGAGCTTGATGCAGGCCGGATCCTCGAGTTCGTCGGAAATGAGGATGACATCCGGGCTCGAGCGCATGGCATTGCGCAACGCCTCCTCGAGGGTGTCGCAGTGCGTGCCGATTTCCCGCTGCGCGATAATCGAACGGCGGTTGGTGTAGATAAACTCGATCGGCGATTCCAGGGAAAGTATGAACCTGCCGTAGTTCTCGTTGATGTAGTCGACCATCGTCGCCAAGGTAGTCGATTTGCCGCTGCCGGACGGCCCGGTCACGAAGATCAGACCTTCCTGGTATTGGCATATGGACTCCAGAACTTTCGGCAATTGCAGATCCGCAAAAGTCGGGATCTCCGACGGGATACGGTGAAAAATGGCGCCGACGCCGTTGAAGTCAAAGAACAGGTTGCAATGAAAGCGCTCACCGGTGGCCAGCTGGTAGATAAAGTCGCTGTCCCGTTGCTGCTGAAACTCGGCCCACAGTTCCTCGCTGCATATCTGGGCAAGGATCGACTGCATTTCGTCGGTCGAATGGGCCGGAACATTGAAGGCGACCATTAGTTTATTAACGCGTAAAGTCGGCGGCAATCCCACAGTCAGGTGTAGGTCCGTCCCGTTGTTCTTCAGCAATGCCGCCAGATATTTGTCTACTGTAGCCATCGTTTTATCCCATCGACCTGCCGCAATTGCGGGGTCACAATGCGTTTGGTCAGTTCTTGTCAGCGTCGAACACAGCGATTGCTTCATCGAATTGCTGGGCCACAATGCGTTTGATCAGTTCCTTGTCCCGCAGATTGGCTAGTGCCGACTCGGCGGAGATCAGTTCATTCTCGTACAAAGCGTAGATGGACTGGCCCATCGAATGCATGCCCTGGGCGTTACCGGCCTCCATGACCGTATGCAATTCCTCGGACTGCCCCTGCTGTATCAGTTGCGACGTCTGTTCGTTGTTGACGAGAATTTCCGTGGCGAGCACCAAGCCACCGGCCTGCAGCGGCACCAGTTGCTGGCAAACAATGCCGCAGATGACATCGGCAATACGTTCGCGCACCTCCCGCTGGTTCGGTGACGGTACCGCTTCGCGTAAAAAGTTGAGTGTCGATTCGACGTCGCCGGTGTTCACCGTGCCGATCACCAGGTGCCCGGCTTCCGCGGCCTTGAAAGCCAAGCGCAAAGATTCCAGATCACGAAGGTCGCCGATGGTGATCAAGTCGGCGCACATACGCATCGCCGCTGTGATGGCCGTTTTGTACGTCAGCGAGTCGACGCCGATTTCCCGCTGTGAGATGATCGAATGCTTCGGTGCGTGTACGATCTCGATAGGATCCTCAATACAGGAAATGAAAGCACGCTGGCGAGCATTGACAATGTCGATCATTGCTGCCAACGTCGAAGTCTTCCCATGTCCCGAACGACCCGATACCAGAATCAGGCCGTGCTGGTAGTCGAGCAGACGGCCAATGACCTTTTCATGGACGAACCCAAGCTCCTGCAGGCTCAAGATAGAAGTCGGCACGAAATGGTAGGTACCAATGATGCCGTGGTGCTGCTGCATCAGATTGACGCGAATACGCTTGTCGTCGGCCAGTGACATCGCGTAGTTGACTTCCTGGGACTCGTCAAACCTCTCCTTCAGTTGCGGGGTCAGCAGGATCGTGTTGAGCTTCGCAGCTGCTGAGGAAGTCAGGATGCAATCGCCAAAAAATCGCATCTCCCTGTTGCAAATCACACAGGGCTTGGATCCCGGGGAAATACGGAGGTCGCTGACACCCAAGTCCCGCACGCCGGCCAGCAAATTGGCCATCAGCTTGATAACGGCGTTTCCCGACATCGCCTCGACGCCACTGAGCGAAGGCAGCCGATTCCAGTTGAATTCAGCATCGCTACTAGCCAGGGAGATGCCGGCATCCGGCATCTCCACTGCCGGTTCTTTCACTGCGTCCGCAGACGCTGCGGCTGGTGCCGCCGCCGCAACCGTTGGAGTGGCGCTGGGTGCAATGTCGAGATTCAAAGCCGGCGGGGGGTCGCCGCCTTTCGTCCGAGTGTACGCCTCGGACATCATCGTATGAAACTTATCCAGGTCGTCGGTGAGATGCAGGTCCATCACCTGCTGCCCGAATACAAGTAACTCGGCGTTGTCACCGACGCGTGAAAACAACTCCCGGCACAACTCCGGCGTCAGCACGCCTTCGTCGATCGCCAGGCTGCAAAACCATTGGACTTGCGCGTTCACCTTAGTCGATGCTCCCCCGAGAGCTGCAATAACCTGGGCTCCGGAGATGCCGAGAACAATCACGGCTCGCCGGTCCGAAAACCTCGTCTTCGCTTTGGCATTAATGTGACGTGACGGGCACAAAAGAAAGGCTCAATTATACGCATTTAAGACCAAAAAGTCAAGGACCGGAGCCCCCTCGACGAACCGGCAGTAGTGCTATTTCATTAGCCTTCAGTGAGTTCCACAATTCCGCAACAGGAAGGCTGCAGAAAATCGCTTTCGAGGTCGCCGCCGGCCTCTTGGCAGCAACGCATCCGGGTGCTATCCTTGCAGCATGCAATTCACCTTGAAATCAGCCACCATGTTTGCACTCCTGCCGATCGTCGCCGGTTGCTTGCACCTCGAACAGGAAATCAACCTGAAGAATGACAACAGCGGTAAGTTTCGCATTTTTTTCTCAGTCCCTCGAGCGATGGCCGATAAGTTGGCTGATCCGGAGGATCCCCAGCATTTGGCCTGGCGGCAACTGTTCGATATCCGCAGTGGCCAGAAACTCTATGGGGACGGTTCCGGCCTCTCTGTTACGCGCTACCGCGTTTTCGATCGGGATGCACGTCGGCACGTCCGCATCGAAGGCCGCATCGATGACCTCGAACTCGCGCTCGCATCGGGCAAGCTCGGCACCTGGAAACTCGAGTCGATCGGCGACAACACTCGTCTGACGGCGCACCTGCCGGAATCGGCCGACCCCGCAGGAGAAGATGCTCGACGCGAACTATGGGACGGACTGTACCTCAACCTCATCGTTACCGTGCCCGGAACAATCGTCGACACCTCCGCGTCAGAATTCCGAAACAATCGCGCCAAATGGACGTTTGACACCGGCGACACGAAGGATTTCTTGAGGCAACCACCCAGAGTCTACATTGAATTCAAAGACTAAATTAATTGTCGGTATCCTTGTGCTGGCCTGTGGCTGCTGTACCACCAGACGGACCTCCGAATTTCAACCGCCGCCGCGTATCGAACCGATGCCCGATACCGCCGTCGCTGTCGCCAATAAACTAACCATGATGCTCGAGGTCAGTTCGCCACTCAGCCGCGACAGCAGTCACCGGGTTCGCATCGTCGTCCCGCGCGACACCATCAACGACCCGGTGAATTCCGACCTCAACGCCATTGCCGCACACCTGAACGCCCGCCTCGACCGGAACCGCAACATCCGCATCGTCGGCGTCCAGGATCCGTTCGACTACACGCTTGGATTGCAAATATCGCCAGCCAATGGATCCCGTTCGTTGCATGCCGTTCTGAGCAAGCCGGATGGCAGCAACGCCTGGATCGTCAAACAGAAAATTTCGGAACACCTCTCCGACAGCCCATGAACCGACGTTTTCTATGCCCCGACCTCCCTGGCGCCGGCCAGTCAGTCACGCTTTCCGAGCCGGAGTCCTATCACCTGCGCACCATCTTGCGGCTGCGGCAGGAGGAAGAAATTGCCTTGCTCGACGGTCGCGGCAACTCCGCACGCGCGATCGCCAAGCCAACCGGCAACCGCCGTCAGCCGGTTACCTGCTCGATCATCGACGTCACGCAACACGAACCGCCCTCCGTCCGTCTCGTGCTGGCCGTGGCGCCGCCGCGCGGCAAGGCGATGGGCCGCATCGTCCGCCAAGCCACCGAACTCGGTGTTGCCGAGATCCGCCCCGTTCAAACCGCCTTCGGCGTCTCCCGGCCGGATGCCGAGGCGACCGATCACTGGCGTACCGACGCCGGCGAAGCGATCAAACAGTCCGGTAACCCTTTCCTGCCGCACGTCGCCGAAATTGCGGAGTTCGTAGACGTAGTCGCGGAAATGTCCGCGCCGGCGTATGTTGGGTGCGCGCCGGGTAACGCCCATGGGCAGGCCGTACCGCCGCCCATTGACCGCAGCACTGTCGAAGCAGCTGGCCAGTTGTGGTTGTGGATCGGCCCGGAAGGCGGCTTCAACGATCATGAACTCGAAACCTTGAAGGGTAGGCAGGCACAACCACTGGCCATCGGCCGCTGGATTCTGCGTGTCGAGACGGCTGTCGTCTCTGCGCTTGCCTGGATTGTCAACCAACACCAGTGATGCTATGGACCTGATACTGAGCCTGCCCACCAACGTCGTCGAAGACGACATTCAATGGCTGCCCAACATTGCCAGTGAATGGAATGGAATTGAACTGTACGGCACCGCACTCGACGACGATTCCCTGTGGTCCGGACTGGCCGATCGCCTGCACCTACCCGTGCTCCACATCCATGACCTGCTGCCCATCTCGGTCACCCGCAACCTGCCCGAAGCCCCCATCGCTACCCGTAACCGGCTGACTGACCACCTCCGGCGCCTGCTCGAGCGGGCCGCCGCCATGTCCGTGCGGACCGCAACTCTGGATTTCGGGCTCGCCGTCGATGCCGGCACCAAGTGGAACGACGCCCTTGACCGCCGCGTCGAGCTGCTGCTCTCGCTCATGCCTCTCGCCGAAGCCCTCGAGATCGTCCTCTGTGTCGACCTCCGGGTGCCGGTCACCCAAGGCGATGACATTATCAATGCCCGCGGCGTGCAGTTGGCAAATGAAATCACGCATCCGAACTGCCAGCTTACACTCAATGTTTTTCCGTTCGATCTGCCCGAAGACTTCGATCTGGCAGGTCTCGTCAAGCAATACCTCTTCAAGGTCGCCGTGCTGCGCATCAACTTTGAACCGGCACTCGGCCTGCGGCCGCTACCGAAGCATCTCACCGAATGGCACCAGGCGCTCCAGCGCCAGAACTACCGCAGCAGCATCTGCTTCTGCCCCGATGTCGAATCCCCCGAGTCCTGCCAACGGGAATTTGAGCGGCTCGCCGCCGATCTCGGGGCAGATGACGATGACGAATAACAACGACAGATCACAGGGAGCATCACGGTGAAACGATTCGTGTTTATTGTCCTCGCAGTGGCCCTGAACGTAACCACCGCCAGCGCCGATCCATTTGCACTCGATGCCAATGCCATCGTCCGGCCGGTCACCGCCAGCGGCGGCATGGTCGTCACCAGCGAACCGATCGCAACCCGCATCGGCGTCGATGTCCTGCGGGACGGCGGCAATGCTGTCGACGCCGCTGTTACCCTCGGCTTTGTGCTAGCCGTCGTGCGGCCGCGAGCCGGTAACATCGGCGGCGGCGGCTTCATGCTGATCAAGCGTCGCGATGGCGGACAAGTCGAGGTCATCGATTATCGCGAAACCGCACCGGCATCCGCACATCGCGACATGTTCCTCGATGCCGACGGCAACGCCGACCCGCAGAAGAGCCGATTCTCCCACCTCTCCGCCGGCGTACCGGGAACAGTCGCCGGCCTGGCGATGGCTCTGGAGCAGGCTGGCACAATATCCCTGGGCAACGCACTACGGCCCGCCATCGACCTGGCGGAAAACGGCTTCATCGTCAGCGAACAGTTTGCTGGCAACACCAAGGCCTACGAGAAGCGCCTCAAGCAATGGCCCGCCAGTGCCGCCGTCTTTTTCAAAACTGACGGTGCTCCCTACGAAGCCGGTGATACTTTTCGGCAGCCGCAACTCGCCGGCACACTACGCGCCATTGCCGAAAACGGTCCGTCGGCCTTTTACGAAGGCGAGACTGCCACGCTGATCGAGCGGGAGATGCGGGCACACGGTGGTCTCATCACACGCGCTGACATGGCAGCCTACCAACCGCAGATCCGCCAAGCCGTGCAGGGCACCTATCGCAGCTACGACGTCTACAGCATGTCTCCGCCCAGCTCCGGGGGCGTGCATATCGTGCAGATCCTCAACATCCTCGACGGCTTCGACCTGACCGCCGCCGGACACAACAGCGCCCAATCGATTCACTGGATGGCAGAGTCGATGAAACGCGCCTACGCCGACCGCTCGATGTACCTCGGCGACCCCGACTTTGCGGACGTGCCGGTCGCCGGGCTCACCGCCAAAGATTACGCCGAAGTTTTACGGCGCGGCATCACCGACAGCGCCACGCCTAGTCAGGGCATCAAAGCGGGAACACCGCCGGGCTGGGAAAGCAACGAAACCACGCACTTCTCCATCGTGGATCGCCACGGCAACGCCGTCTCGAATACCTACACCATCAACTTCGGATTCGGCTCGGGCATCGTTGTACCGGGGACCGGCTTCCTGCTGAACAACGAAATGGACGACTTCAGTGCAAAGCCCGGTGTCCCAAACGCCTACGGCCTGATCGGCGGAACCGCCAACGCGGTGGCCCCAAACAAACGTATGCTCAGCTCCATGTCGCCGACCATCGTACTGAAGGACGGCAAGCCGTTTCTGATCACCGGCAGCCCCGGCGGCTCACGCATAATCACCACCACACTGCAGGTCATCATCAACGTCATCGACTTCGACATGAATCTGCAGGAAGCAGTCAACGCCCCGCGCATCCATCATCAGTGGCTGCCCGACGAACTGCGCGTCGAACACGGCATCAGTGCCGATACTGTTGCGCTCCTGAAATTCAAAGGACACAAAGTAAAGGAAAAAAGCGTCATGGGTGCTGCCAATTCGATCCTCGTCGACGTTGAGCGCCGGATTTTTCACGGCGCCGGCGATCCGCGGCGCGGTGGTGTTGCCCTGGGCCTGGACTGAAGCGAGGCTTTAATGAGTTACGACTACGATCTGTTTACAATCGGTGCCGGTTCCGGCGGCGTCCGTGCCAGCAGAATGGCAACGCAATACGGTGCCACCGCCGCTGTCGCCGAAATGGGGCCGCTCGGCGGCACCTGCGTCAATGTCGGATGCGTGCCGAAAAAGTTACTGGTCTATGCCTCCCACTTTCATGAGGAGTTTCGCGCCGCTGCCGGCTTCGGCTGGACCATCGCCGATACCAGTTTCGACTGGCCGACCTTGATCGCCAACAAGAACACGGAGATCCTGCGGCTCAACGGCATCTACGAATCGATCCTTGGTAACGCCGGGGTCGACATTATTCACGGCCGCGCCACTGTCGCCGGACCAAATACAGTGGAGGTAGACGGCCGGAAAATCACTGCTCGTCACATCCTTGTCGCAACCGGCAATGCACCGACGCTGCCGAAGATTCCAGGCATCGAGTATGCCATCACCTCAAACGAAGCATTCTACCTCGAGAAGCTTCCCGAGCGTGTCCTCATCGTCGGCGGCGGCTATATCGCTGTCGAGTTCGCCGGCATTTTCAACGGCCTCGGGATGGATACTGTCCAACTCTATCGGCGCGACCTTTTCCTGCGCGGTTTCGATGACGACATCCGCACCACGCTGCGCGACGAGATGATCAAGAAAGGCGTCGACCTGCGATTCAACCGCAACATCGACCGCATCGACAAAGACGGCGACACCCTGCTCGCAACACTGACCGACGGATCGACCGTGTCCACGGACCTGATCATGTACGCCACGGGCCGCAACCCGCTGAGCCAAGGCCTGGGTCTCGAAGCAGTCGGTGTCCAGATGCAGCCCAACGGTGCCATCATCGTCGATGAATACTCGCAAAGCTCGGTGTCCGGCATCCATGCCATTGGTGACGTTACCGACCGAATCAATTTGACCCCGGTCGCCATCGCCGAGGCCATGGCACTTACAGCCACACTCTTCGACGGGCGGCCGACCAGTCCCGACCACGAAAACGTGCCAAGTGCGGTGTTCAGCCAGCCGCCCACCGCCTCCGTCGGCCTCACCGAGGAGCGCGCCAGATCGGCGTACGCCGATATCGACATCTATCGCTCATCCTTCCGCGCGCTGAAGCACACACTCTCCGGACTCGATGAGAAAACGATGATGAAACTCGTCGTCGATGCTCAGACCGACCGCGTACTCGGCGTGCACATGGTAGGCCCGGAGGCCGGCGAAATCATTCAAGGCTTCGCAACGGCGTTGAAGGCAGGCGCAACCAAATCTGTATTCGACGCTACTGTCGGCATTCACCCGACGTCGGCCGAGGAATTCGTGACGATGCGCACCAAAGTTTAAGCGTTCAGAACAAACACGGCGACTACAACGATGATCGAACTTTACCTCTCGGACACATGTCCATACTGCACACGGGTCCGTCAATTCATGGAAGTAAACGACGTGCCGTACGTCACCAAGCCGGTACTGCGCGGCATGTTCACTGACAGCGGCTTCGGCGAGGAGCTTCGGGAACGCGGCGGCAAGGTACAAGTGCCGTACCTGGCCGACCCGGAACGAGACGTCGAGATGTACGAGAGTGAGGATATCATTGCCTACATCCAAGAACATTATGTGGGCGACAGGTAGTCGATGAGTACAGAGTGGATATTCGGCTACGGCTCACTGATCTGGCGGCCCTCGTTCGCCTATGTGGAGCGGCACAAGGGCTGGGTCGTCGGCTGGCAGCGCCGGTTCTGGCAAGGCTCGACCGATCACCGTGGCAGCCCCGAATCCCCGGGGCGCGTCGTGACACTGGTTGAGGAACCGGGCGCCGTGTGCTGGGGTATGCTTTATCGAATCAGAACCGAATTGGCGGAGAGCATCCTGAACGACCTCGACTACCGCGAAAAGGCCGGCTACACCCGCCGGTTCGTCGACTGCCACATCGAAGGCGAACGCGATCCGAGGCACACGCTCACCTACGTGGCTCACGCTGACAACCCGAATTATCTCGGTCCGGCGGATGACCACGCCATTGTCCGCCAGATCGCGGAGTCTGCAGGCCCCAGCGGCTCAAACCAGGAGTACCTTGTGCGGCTTCACGGAGAATGCGGCAAGCACGGCATTGACGACGACCACGTCACCCGGCTCTACGAGCTGCTCACGTCCTGACTACCCGCGCAAGTTCCCCTGCAAGCTCAGCCACTACCAATCACACCCTCGCCACGCCACTCATAGTAGTTAAATATGCGGCGCTTCAAGGAGCTTATAAGGCTTATCAAGCAGATCCTGCCTGGATATACCTGTCTCTTTGTATTTTTTTGAGCGGACCCGCCGGCAGGCTATAGGCGGCCGGCCCAGCGCTGGCGGAAGCGTTCGGTGATGAAGAGGCAAGTCTCCCAGATGTCCGCCAGGGGTTCGCGGGTCACTGGATCGAAAGGCTGGTACAACGGCGGGCCGAACTCAGGGTTGATGGTGACGAACTGGCGGCCTTCGGCCTGGCGCTCGGCAATGATCCGGTCCCACCACTGCTCAAAATGCTCGGTCCACTTGAGACCTTCACCGACACGGGCATCGGGCACCTGCGGGCCGTGGGCATAACCGACGCGGGCGTGGATGTGGTCGGTGCGGGCAATCGCGATATCCATAAAATCACTGTACGGCGGCAAGGTCATGTCGCCCTCGGCCACAGTCGTGAAATGGCTGAAATCGGCGCAGATGCGCAGCTCGGGAATGGCCTCGAGATATTTGGCAGTGGCCCATGGCGAATACAGACAGCGGGTGCGATGGGTTTCATACACGACCTGGACATCGACCTCGCCGGCCATGTCCATAACATTGCCGAAAAACTCGACGCCGCGTTCGTGACTGAACCAGTCACGACCAGGATGACAGTTGACCAGAATCGGCCGAGTCTTCTTGACATGATCGAGCTGGTCGCGGAAGGCCTGCTCGTCGTCACAGAACATCATGGCGACATAGTCGAGACCGAGCTCACCCATCAGGTCGGAGAATTCGTCGGGGTCCATGCCGATGTTGGCACACTCAACGCCGTCGTACCCGGCTTCCTTGTACTTGTGCAGACGCTCAGACGGATCGCCCAGATATTCCATGCCCCAATCGCATTTCAGAAGTTTCAGTTCCATGACCAATACCGGTGTTCGAGGGTTTCGGTGTCAAAAACGACGGATCAACCGCACAACGCTTTGGCGTGGTGCTCGAAATGATCGCCGATGAATGTGGAGATAAAGAAATAGCTGTGGTCGTAGCCGTCCTGCAACCGTAACTCGAGCGGATGCCCGACTTCTGCGCAGGCTCGCTCAAAGATCTCGGGCTTGAGCTGCTCTTCGAGAAATCCATCGCCGCCGCCTTGATCGATCAGGATGGGCAGGCGTTCGGCCGCGTTTTTTACCAGGCACGTAGCGTCGTATTGGGTCCACCTCGATTCGTCCGGGCCCAGATAGGCGTTGAATGCTTTATGCCCCCATGGCACCTGGGTCGGCGCAATGATCGGCGCAAACGCCGAAACCGACAGATAACACCCGGGATTCTTCAGTGCAATGGTCAAGGCGCCATGACCGCCCATGGAATGTCCGAAGATGCCGCGTTTTTCGGAGACGGGAAGATTGGCTTCGACGATGCCGGGCAACTCGCTGACGACGTAGTCGTACATATGGAAATGCT
>CAUZJQ010000005.1:0-46149 GCA_963580095.1 Lentisphaeria bacterium
AAGCTGAAGCACCTGTCGAAGCTGAAGCACCTGTCGAAGCTGAAGCACCTGTCGAAGCTGAAGCACCTGTCGAAGCTGAAGCACCTGTCGAAGCTGAAGCACCTGTCGAAGCTGAAGCACCTGCCGAAGCTGAAGCACCTGTCGAAGCTGAAGCACCTGTCGAAGCTGAAGCACCTGTCGAAGCTGAAGCACCTGCGGCAGCTGAAGCTGTCGAGGACGAGACGAAGGAATAATAGGAGTTTGCTATGATCGGCAAATTGTTCAAAAAGATTTTCGGTAGCGCAGGCAATGGCGACATGCCTGCCATTCCTGCGCCTGGGGATTCAGACCTTCCAGGTTTCGTCAAGTACGTCACCTGCGGACTCGTCGACAACCCCGATGAGGTAAGCGTCGATTCGCACGGGTCCGATGCTGCGATCGAAATCAGCATTTACTGCGACAAGGACGACATTGGGAAGATCATCGGACGTAACGGCAAGACAATCGCCGCGATCCGTTCCCTTGTGCAAGGCGCCGCGATGCGATCGAACAAGAAAGCATCGGTGGAAGTTGCGAATCAATGACCCGGTTGGATATCATTACGATCTTTCCGGCCATGTACAACGGACCGTTTGATGAGTCGATCGTCAAACGGGCTCGCGAGAAGGGATGTATAGAAATCAATCTTGTCGATTTGCGGGAGTTCACCCACGATCGACATCGCAGCGTGGATGATCGGCCTTATGGGGGCGGTGCCGGCATGCTGATGAAGCCGGAGCCGATCTTTGAGGCAGTCGAAACGTTGCGGACACCGCAGAGCCGAATCGTGCTGCTGTCGCCGCAAGGACAGCAATTCCAGCAGCAGCACGCCGAAGAGCTGGCGGAAGAGACACATTTGATTTTCATCTGCGGCCATTACGAAGGGGTCGATGAGCGTGTGCGCATCGGCCTGGCTGACATAGAATTGTCAATTGGAGACTACATTCTCAGTAACGGCAACCTTGCAGCCATGGTCGTCGTTGATGCCATCGTGCGGCTGTTGCCCGGCGTCCTTGGGTGCGAAGAGTCGGCGGTGAAAGAATCGTTCAGCGACGGACTGCTGGAGTATCCGCAGTACACGCGGCCGGAGGAATATAGTGGAATGCGAGTGCCGGAAATTTTGCTGTCAGGCGATCACGCGGCAATCGAGACCTGGCGCTTGAAGATGGCGACCGAGCGGACCCGGACAAGGCGTCCCGACCTGCTCGTATAGAGCCGACACAATTTTGGAATCCTGAAAACCTGATTGGTACGCAATACTGACGAGAGGACCTATCCCATGAACCCCATCATTGATAAGATCAACAAAGAGCAGCTCAAGGAGCGGGTGCCCGAATTCGCAATTGGTGACACCGTCAAAGTTCACGTGGCGATCCGCGAGGGCGACAAGGAGCGGGTGCAGATGTTTTCCGGCACCGTAATTGCCCGTAGTGGTCACGACATCAACGAGATGTTTACGGTACGCCGCATGGCCTATGGCCTTGGCGTTGAACGCGTATTCCCGATCCATTCACCGCGCATCGTCGATGTCGATGTGATCCGCCGCGGTGATGTGTCTCGCGCCAAGCTCTATTATCTGCGCGACCGCCAGGGTAAGGACGCTCGCGTCAGGGAAAAGCTGCGCGGTGCCAAATAAGAGTTGGACTTTTTTTCTTTTCTCGAATTGCCTGAGTCACCCGCTTCTCTGTATGAGATCGAGACGGTGGCCCACCGCTACGGCCTGCAGCATATTGTCGGTGTAGACGAAGCTGGCCGCGGGCCGCTGGCCGGACCGATCGTAGCGGCAGCTGTTACTTTGCCCCCTGCCTTCCGCCACGACGACCTCAACGACTCCAAGGTGATGACTGCGCCTGAGCGGGAGGCTGTGTTCGAGGCGTTGCTGGCCGCCCCGGATATCGTCGCGACGGCGGCGGTGATCTCGGCGTCCGAGATTGACCGGCTCAATGTTCTGCGCGCCAACGACGTCGCGATGCAGCGGGCTACGTTACAGTTTGACGAGATCGATCTGATCCTCGTCGATGGCTTGCCGGTGCCGGGCATGCCGGCGCCCTGCCGGAGCATCGTCAAGGGTGATCGCAAATGTGCCTGTATCGCTGCTGCCAGTGTCATAGCCAAAGTTCTGCGCGATCGACTCATGACGGCATACGGCGACCGTTTTCCCGGGTACGGCTTCGAGCAGCACAAAGGCTACGGTACGCTGGAGCATCTAACGGCGCTTGCGGCACTCGGCGCGAGCCCGATTCACCGCCGCTCCTTCGCTCCGGTGGCGTGGATTGAGGGGGGGAAGTCCCAGCCGTCATTCGACTTCCTTTGAACGGATTCTGAGTCGGGAGACGTCTCTGAGCTCTTCATTTATGGAGTCTGCGAACATCGTGAGCGCGGACGCCCCGCTTACGTGCCGTAAATCACGAGCCGGTGGCATTGGGGAATTTGCGGGAGCGATTCCTTACCGGGCCCGGTCGACGTCCATTTTTTGCAGGCAACCGGGCAGACTTATTTCTTACGATACGTGATACGACCTTTCGTCAGGTCGTACGGCGACATTTCGAGCGTCACTCGGTCGCCAGGCAGGATGCGGATAAAATGCAGGCGCATTTTCCCACTGATGTGGGCAAGCACTTCATGCCCGTTCTCGAGCACGACACGAAACATTGTATTGGGCAGCAGCTCTTTTACTGTTCCTTCTAATTTGATACACTCTTCGGCCACGTGAGGATCTCCGGTTTGGATTCTGTTATCAGGATCATATGTTCGAAATGCGCTGACCAGCAGCCGTCGATCGTGCGCACGGTCCAACCGTCGTCATCGATTTTGACACGATGGTCACCAACGTTGACCATGGGTTCCAGTGCCAACACCATTCCGGCGTACAGCGGTTCCCGCGATTTTGCCGTCGGATAGTTCGGCACTTCCGGTGCTTCATGCAGTTTGACGCCGCAGCCGTGGCCGACAAAGTCGCGCACGACCTTGTAGCCCGAGGCGTTGACGACGTTCTCGATGGCGACGCCAATGTCCCATACGGTGTTGCCGGCCCTGGCTACATCGATACCGGCCATCAGGCTTTTCTCGGTAACCGCCATCAGGTTGGCGACCTGGCCGACAGCCGGTCCGACACTGACAGTTTTCGCGGTATCGCCGATGTAACCCCCGCAACGGGTGCCGCAGTCAACACTTACGATGTCGCCGAGCTGGATGATACGGTCCCGGCAGCTGATGCCATGTACTACTTCGTCGTTGACCGAGATGCAAATTTCGCCCGGGAAGCCCAAATACCCTTTGAAAGCGCTGTCCACGCCGTGGTCGCGCATGACGGCGCCGGCCAGCAAGTCAAGGTCGTTCAGTGTGACTCCGGGCCCGATGCCTGCGAGGATGGTCTCGAGAATTTCCGCTGTCGTCACTGCTGCTTGGCGAATACCCTCGATCTCTTCAGCCGTGTGGATGATGCACTGCGGCTTCTCGCCGTCAAGGCCGCTACGAGACTTTTTCGCTGAGCGCTGCAAAATTTGTCGCTTTGTCTGATGACGCATCGATACGTATGATCCGGTTGAGATTTTCGTAAAAATCGATCAGCGGAGCCGTTTGATTCCGGTAAACCTCCAGCCGCCGTCGCACTGTTTCTTCCTGGTCGTCACTGCGCTGATACAACTCATCATTGCATTTGTCACAAAGGCCTGGCTGCCGCGGCGGTCCAAAGCTCAGGTGATAAGTGGCCGTGCAGCCACGGCAAACCCACCTGCCGGTCAGTCGTTCCAATAAAATTTCGTCGGATGCTTCCAAAAGGATCGCTGCCATCAGGTGGAAGCCGATCGTGTCCGCCATCGCCTCGACCCGCTCAGCCTGCTCGATGGTGCGTGGGAAGCCGTCGAGGACGTAGCTGGCATCGCTGTTGCCGGTCAGAAAGTTTTCCATCAGGTCGAGAATGATCCCGTCCGGTACCAGTCCGCCGCTGCTGACAAACTTCTGGACCTGGCAGCCAAGCTCGGAACCCGCCTGGACCTCTGCCCGCAACAGGTCGCCGGTCGACACGTGTCGCATACCGCGCGCTTCACAGAGCTCCGCCGCCAATGTCCCCTTGCCAACGCCCGGGGGGCCAAGGAATGCATAGTTTGCCATGGTTAGAAACGTCCTCCCAAAAAAAATACACCGGCTAATATAAGGCCGCCTGCGGCTCATGCAAAAGCCTGGCGCCTACAACTCGCGCCTCTTAACTTGGCGACATGATGTCCTCGGCCTTCGGTTTCGACCCGCCAGGTCCTTCCTCGTGACGACGCGAGAGGATCCAGAACACGCAGGCAATGGCTGTCCACGTGACGATTACCAGGCTAAGCCCCAACGCGACAATCGCCGCCTTTGCACCATCGGCACCCAGTTCCGTGAAAAACAGGCTGATCACCAGGTCTCGGCTGCCCAGGCCCGCCGGCGTCAGTGGAATCGAGGCAACACAGTTTGCCACTTGGACCGTCACGAAATACATCGCGACCGAGATGATCTCCTCGCCGAATGCCTTGCCGATGCAGTAAACGGCCATGGCGAACGCCGAATGACCGATGACCGAGAACAGCAGCGCCAGCACCACGGCACGGGGTTTGGTGCGGTACAGATCAAGCGCTTCCGACATGCGTTCGATGATGCCGGTTACCTTGTCCGGCAGAACCCGGGCGCCGAATTCGATCAGGTGTCGCACCCCGGGCAGCCGCTGCAGTTGCTCGCGAAAAGCGATGGCAATCACACTGGCGAGTCCGCAGACACTGCCGCCGGTGATGATAGCCACAGCCACTTGCAGGTGGTCTGGCGCCGTGCGAATGAAATCGAGCGCGGACAGCACCGAGATACTGGCAACGACGAACAGGCCCATCAGTCCGACGAGCCGGTCCAGCACGATCGTCAATACCGCAGCGCTGGTTTTTTCGCCGGCGTGCCGGGCGACGTAGTACATTTTTACGAAATCTCCGGTAACGGTGCCGGGGATGACCCCACTCCAGAAAATGCCGATCATGGTGAGCTGCACCAGACTCATGGCGCGCAGGCGGATACCCTGGACGATGAGCAGGATATACCAGCGCACGATGGTCATGACGAGGAGGACGGCGTAGAACAGGAACCCGAGGGCGATCAGGCCCCACTTACACTGGCCGAATTCGACGGCCAGATCGACCTCTGCATGTCGCAAAATGTGAATAATTACGTAAGCGGCGAGGCCGATTCCGATGGCGGCGCGGAGTACTGGGAAAAAAGTCGAGCGGCTTTTAGATGCAGCCATTGGGGTCTCGTTTCAAAAAAAATGTGATCAAAGGGTTGACAGATAACTGGGATAAGGATATGTTCTGGATTTGACGTTTCTGCTCTTTTGACAATCGCCGATACTTGGTGTTTGTCT
Organism: Lentisphaeria bacterium; assembly: GCA_963580095.1. Classification (GTDB taxonomy): domain Bacteria; phylum Verrucomicrobiota; class Lentisphaeria; order JABSQK01; family CAJWLW01; genus CAJWLW01. The sequence continues at coordinate 5,396 of CAUZJQ010000005.1, forward strand.
AAGGTTGAAGCGGGGTACTTCGACCGTGAATATCGTCTTGGAACAACTGCCGGGGGATCGGCGTTGTTGAGTTTTTCAGGACATATCGAAACCAAACTTAGGGAACTTGAAAGGGAATTTAAATGTACCACAAGAATGATCCAATGAAAGCCTATATGCAGGATATAGGCGAAATCCCTTTGATCAGCAAGGAAGAGGAAGTCGAGCTGGCTGCCAAGATCAAGGCTGGGGATGAGATGGCACGGCAGAAACTGATCAAGGCGAATCTGCGCCTGGTTGTCAAAATCGCCCATGACTTCAAGGGCTTCGGTCTGCCGCTTCTGGATCTCATATCCGAGGGGAACATCGGGCTCATGCGTGCCGCCGAGAAATTCGATCCGGCGAAGGGCGCCAAGTTCAGCAGTTATTCGGCCTGGTGGATAAAGCAATCCATGCGCCGTGCCCTGTCTCAGAAAAGCCGCACCATTCGCGTACCCGTCGCGTCCGCCGGTAAGATCAACAAAATCCGCACTGCCAAGATCCAGCTGGCCGAGAAGCTCGGCCGTGCGCCGACCGACACTGAGATCGCCGAACACCTCGACTTCACCAAGCGTACCGTCCAGGGTCTCAAGCTCGCCGACCTCAAGACCTTCTCCCTGCACGATCCGATTCAGAAAGGCGAAGAAGGCAGCTTCGAAGACATTATTCCTGACTCTTCCGCCTGTACCCCCGATGAGATCATCGAGGACAGTGAGAGCATCCAAAGGTTGCGTGGCCTCATCCATAACCTTGACGAACGCGAAAAGACCATCCTGATCATGCGTTACGGTCTTGATGGCAGCCGCCCCAAGACGCTCGAGGAAGTCAGCCGCATTATCGGCCGTACCCGCGAGCGCGTCCGCCAGATCCAGATGCAGTCCCTCAAGAAACTGCGCGCGATGATCGAGGACGAGACCTATGACAACGATGGCAATCGCCAGGAAGAAGAAGTCGATCCGGTGCCCATCCTGCCGCCGCTGAATGACAACAAGTCGGGTGTCGTGCGCGTTGTCCGAAACCGCCGCGGCCCGGGAACAGGCGATCCGATCGTCAATTTCAAGCTGCAGCGCGAGTACAACGGCAAGTTCGGTCCTTCTCGGTCCAGCCTCGATGCCCTAAAGATATCGATGCGCAGTCTCAACAGCCTGCGCTCCGCTGGTATCGAGACGGTCGCGGAACTGGCCATCAAGTCGCCACAGGAGCTCCTGGGCATCCGATTCTTTGGCGAGAAATGCCTCAACGAAGTCCAGACGGCCCTGAACGAGTACTATAAGTAAAGCGCGTTGTCCAGTCCGCAACGCCGACGCATATCCCGGCTCCGGCAATCCCTTTGATTGCCGGAGCTTTTTTTTTCACAGGCAGCCGTGGCCAGGCTCTGCATGGAACTCAGCGTCGAACTCAGTGACATCATTGCGCCGGAACGGGTGCTGACACGCCCCATCGACCTCATCGCCTATGCCAGCGACGCCAGCGTCTACCGGCTGATCCCGCAGGCCGTTGTGCAGCCGGACAGTGTCGAAGAAGTCCGGGCGCTGTTCGATCTCAGCCGACAGAGCCGCGTCCCGCTCACCTTCCGTGCTGCCGGTACCAGCCTCTCCGGACAGGCCGTCAGCAGTGGTATTCTCGTTGATCTCTCGAAGTTCTGGCGTCGCGTCAGCGTCGAAGACGAAGGGGCCAGAGTGCGCGTGCAGCCTGGCATCATCGGTGCCACGGTCAATCGAATACTGCGTCCGTACAACGCTAAAATCGGCCCCGACCCCGCCTCGATCAACGCCTGCATGATGGGCGGTATCCTTGCCAACAATGCCAGCGGCATGTGCTGCGGTGTCGCCCAGAATTCCTATCACACCCTCGAGTCCCTCACCTTTATGCTGCCCGATGGAACGTGCATCGACACTGCCGCCGTCGATGCCAACACCCGGTTTGTCGACTCCTGCCCGGAGATCGCCGACGGCCTGCTTGCACTTAAAAAGCGCCTCGAGGACAATCCCGAGCTGGTCGCCACCATCCGCCATAAGTACCGGACCAAGAACACGACCGGGTACGCTCTCAATGCCCTGCTCGACTACAGCAAGCCGGTCGAAATCATGCGGCACCTGCTGATCGGCTCCGAGGGGACGCTTGCTTTCATTGCCGAAGCCGTCCTCAACACCGTGCCCGACCTGCCCTGCAAATACACCGGCGTCCTGTTTTTCGCGAACATCCGCGACGCCTCCGATGCCATCGTGCCGCTGCGCGACTCCGGCGCCGTGGCGCTGGAATTGATGGACCGTGCATCACTGCGTTCGGTTGAAAACCAGAAAGGCGCTTTGCCGGAGATGAAGGGCCTGCCGGACACAGCTGCTGCCATCCTTGTCGAGTACCAGACCGCCACCACCGGTGAGCTGGCCGCCCGCATCGTGGCTGCAGCCGACGCCTGCGAACGACTGAGCCTCGTGCACCCAGCCGATTTCACTGCGAATCCTGACCGGCAGGCGGCGCTGTGGAAGGTCCGTAAAGGCTTGTTTCCGTCTGTCGGTGCCGTGCGCAAGCTCGGAACATCGGTGATCATCGAGGACATCGTATTTCCTGTCGACCGACTTGCCGATGCCGTTGTCGACCTGCAGTCGCTCTTTCAGCAGCACGGATATCCCGACGGCATCATTTTCGGCCATGCCAAAGACGGGAACCTGCATTTCGTCATCACCCAATCCTTCAATGACCAGCCGGCGATTGACAAGTACGACCGCTTCATGCGCGCAATCGTTGCGCTGGTCGTGGATAAATACGACGGTGCGGTCAAGGCGGAGCACGGTACCGGCCGCAACATGGCGCCCTTCGTTGAAGCCGAGTGGGGCGGTGAGGCCTATGCCGTCATGGTCGAGCTCAAGCAGTTGATCGATCCGCAGAACCTGCTCAACCCGGGGGTCATTATCAATGACGACCCGAACGCTCACATCAAGAACCTCAAGTCGCTGCCAACGATCGACCCGGAGTCGGATACCTGTATCGAGTGTGGCTTCTGCGAACCGAAATGTCCGAGCCGCGACCTCACGCTGACGCCGCGCCAGCGAATTGTCGTGCGCCGCGAAATGGCAAGGCTTCAGGCCGCTGGCGGCGACGCGGCCACCTTGGCCAGCCTGCGGGATTCGTACCGCTACGATGGTCTCGACACGTGTGCCGCCGACGGCTTGTGCGCCACGGCCTGTCCGGTCGGGATCGACACCGGAAAGCTCGTCAAACGCCTGCGTTGTGACGGCCACGGCCAGAAAGCACATACCAGGGCGGTGTGGTTTGCTGATCGTCTAGCGCGCCTCGAGTCTTTGGCCCGGCTCGGCCTGCGCCTGGGGCACTTGACCCAAAAGATTCTCGGCGCGGGTGCCGTCCGGTTCGGCGCCCGCCTTGCCGGCGCTGTGCTCAGGACGAAACTGCCGACGTGGTCGACCTATATGCCGAAGCCGGCCGCAGTGAATTTTCCAGACAATCCTAAAGACGGCGCTGTCGCAGTTTACTTTCCGACCTGCGTGACCCGTACCATGGGCTCGTTGCCGGGGGAGGATGCCGGCGAGCCACTGTGGTCGGCCATGTTGTCGATCGCCGAACGCGCCGGCAAGCCGTTGTGGATTCCCGACAACTGTGCGGGGCAATGCTGCGGCACCCCGTTCTCCTCCAAGGGATTTACCGAGGCCTACGTCCAAACCGTCAACATATTAGTTGACCGCATGTGGATTTGGTCGGACGGGGGCAGGCTGCCGATCGTCCTCGACACCAGCCCTTGCACCCATACCATGACGACCTGTCGCGACGACCTCACGCCCGTCAACCGGGAGCGTTACGACAAGCTCGAAATCCTCGACAGCGTTGCATTCGTGCACGACCATCTGCTGCCCAGCCTCAAGCTGCAGCCGATCGCCGAGAATGTCGTTCTGCATCCGGTCTGTTCCGTCACCAAGATGGGCCTGGACGGCAAGTTCACCGCCATTGCCAACGCCTGTGCCGAATCATCGTCCGTGCCGGTGCACGCAGGATGCTGCGGATTTGCCGGCGATCGTGGCCTGTTGTTTCCCGAGCTTCCGGCTGCGGCGACACGTGCCGAGGCCGCGGAAGTGACGGCTTCGGGTTGCGGTCGGTGTTACTCGAGCAGCCGCACCTGTGAGCTTGGCTTGTCGACGGCGACTGGCCGGATCTACCAGTCGTTCATCTACCTCGTCGAGCGCGCGTCACGGTAGAGGTCGCTCGCCGTCGCGCTCTGATTGCGAAACATCAGCCTGATTTCCCTGCGGGGGCATTCGCTTTTGCCGCAGAAAATATCCCGGACATCCTTCTCAGGCGTACCGCACATGCGCTTCGAGTTTCTCGACCGAGATAAACTCACGGCTGTCGTGGGGGATGCGCTTGACGATGTGAACGCGGACCTGGTTTTCGCCGACCCGACACAACTCGGGCGGCACCGGAAAATCCTTTCGCAGCAACCTCTGGTCCGGATCGATGTCGGGCAGGTCCGAGGAGCATGTGGCAGGCTGGGGGGCCGGTGAGAAGATCTGCCGATCCTGCCATTGGTAATCATTGACAGCCGACTCGAGAACGACATCGTTGAGGCGGATTTCGATTTGATCGCCCTCGCGCGCACCGAGCAATACAACACGCAAGGTCACGTCCTCGAGTGCCTCGGCCAGTGCCCGCACGTTGTCGCAGAACCGGATCGTCAGGCATTCGGGCCGGCCATAATTCTTCAGGATAACGGGCAGCGGAGCGGTGTCGTTGCGGGCGAAGTATCCGCCGGACCACGGGAACCCGCCGCGGCGTTCGACGGCGAACAGCTTGTCCTTGGCGGCCATGGTCTCGGGGTTACCCATTTCCCTGAGAGCCTGGAGCTCAACCCGGGTCCCTTCGTAGCGGTTCGGGAGATTGCCCTTCACCTCCTGGAGTGCGGCGGACCAGTTGAATGCCTGGATCGTGTCGGCGCCCTGCTGCCACCAGTTGCCGAACACGCCGCGATAGAACTCGATCGGCGGCCACTTGTATCCTGCGGTGGCGTGGTGGGTATCGAGTGTCGGTTGCAGCTTGATGTTGCGCCCGGCGGTGATGCGATGAAAAAAGTCGAAGTCCGGATCGATCGATCGACAGCCGATGGTGAAGATGTCGACAAGCGATTCCTGGGCCCACGTCTCGACGTCGAACCCGTCCGCCCGACATCCTTCCTGGTTCCTTGGCACCTTGACGCCAAGCAGAAATGGCTGGCCGCGATTCTCTCCAACCTCCAGTGTCATCAGGCGAACTGAGCGCACGAAGTCGGTCATTGCATTGCGGTGTTCCCATTCTTCTCCCGGCGGCAGGATTGGCACGTGGCGTGATAAATCAATCTGGAATCCGTCGAAATCATAATTCTGAGCGACCTCCCGCAACAACTCGAGATTCAACTCGCGGACCTCGGGTACGGCGTAATTCCAGTCACCGTACCAGTGGATATCCCGGATGACCCAGTCGGGGTGAGCGATCTTCGTCGGGTTGATCTCTTCGTCGGGGTCGGCACCGGCGTTGTCGGGCAGGAAGTCCGCCTCACTGACCCGGTGGTTCCAGAATACTTCAAGGTCCCGCTCGCGACACCCATCTATGAGTGCCTGGACGAGGTCGAGCCCCTTGTCCCACCATCTGACCAGGGATGCGTGCCGGAACGGCTCAAGCACCTTGCTGGGGTAGGTTGCCATCCCACTCGGCCCGCCCATGTCCCAGATGATAGTGTCAATCTGCGTATCCGGGTCATCCTCGTAGGCAAAGACGGATTGGCCGGTGAGTTCCGAGTGGCCCGCCATCTGGACGACCGTTTCGTCGCCGGCTGGGGCTTCGGCCCGTTGTGACAGGTCAAGGCCTATTTCAAGGTTGGGGTCGTACTGCACGACGATCCGTCGCCGGCGGTTCACTGCTGCCTGGTGTTCCGGCGAGAGTTCGATCGAATGTATTGAGTCTTTGGTATCCATCACAATTCGGGTTGTTGCTCCGGTAAGCTGTTTTTTTGGTAAAAGTCTCAGAGTAATACCGCTTGGCAGTACTGTCAAGGTTGTCAATGACGGCAAACGCTGGTAGCCTAACAACCGCCCCTGTGCAGGTTACTTTTTCGGGAGAAGGTGGATTGGACTGAAGTAAAAAAAAACACGCTGGGCATTCGGCATGACAAATCAAACCGACCACCAAGGCATCAGCGGCGAATCACTCGAGGCCTTTGACCGCCCGGTTCCATGCGCACTGAATTTTTCCGATGCCATTACCGTGGAGGCGTGGGTCGAGAGCGATTCCTACCAGCCCGAGTCGTTGCAGGCGCTTGTTTCAAAGTGGCGCATCACCGAGTCATTCGATCGGTTCGACGGATACGATGCTGCCGACACTGACGGTCTCGATACACGCGGCTTTTTTGGCGCCGTGTTCGATGGGCGTTATGTCTACTTTGTACCCCAGAGCACCGGCACCGGGTCTGCAGGACGGGTTACTGGCCAGCATGGCAAAGTGCTCCGTTATGACACCCAAGCCGAATTCAAAGAGGCATCGAGCTGGAACGCATTCGATGCCTCAGAGACCTCAGGATTGCAGACGCGCGGTTACTACGGAGCTGTGTTTGACGGACGGTATGTGTTTTTCATTCCCCGGACAGACGGTGTCGACCTGCACTCCCGCATGCTGCGCTATGACACACACGGCGAGTTTACGTCGCCCGGGAGTTGGCTGGCGCATGACATCGGTCATGCAATCAGTTGGCAGAGCGCCGCCTTCGACGGTCGCTACATCTACGGTTGCCCAGGCTACGAAGAGGATCGAAAGACCGACCACTGCGCTGTCATGCTTCGCTATGATACACAAAGCTCGATGACGGATCCGGAAAGTTACGTTCTTCACGATGCCGCCGGCACGGGCGGGTTGAATTTGGGCTGTTTTGACGGGGCTGTTTTTGACGGACGCTACACGTATTTCACACCACTTGGCGGTGTTGGCCAGGCACTCCGGTATGACACAACAGGTAAGTTCACGGATAAATCGTGTTGGCAGGCCTTTGACGCCAGGGAAATCTCCGGGCTGGCAATGGGAACCTGTGTCGGTGCGATGTTTGATGGGCAGTACATCTATTATGTCCCGTACGCCAACACCGTTGCGGTCCGATTCGACACCACCGGCGATTTCACGGATGCCGATGCGTGGTCGGCCTTTGACGCGGCCGGCACCAGCGGTCTTCCTGCCAGCGGTTACGACGGGGCCGTATTCGATGGACGCTACATCTACTTCATTCCCTTCTGGGAGGGGGACGATCCGGGTTTCGGTTTTCACGGTAATGTGCTGCGGTACGACACCCGGGGCGAGTTTAATGATACCAGCAGCTGGTGGGCAGTGGATGCCGGCAAGACATCCGGGTTGAACACGGTCGGCTTCAATGGTGGTACCTTTGACGGTCGATTCATCTATATGGCGCCCTGGCGTTGCGGCACAACCGCGAGTGGCGATCCGATCGCGCACGGTAACGTGCTGCGATACGACACTGTCGGCGGGAACGCGTCATTCAGCCTTCGCGCGGTCGACCTTGGACACAACGGCGGCTTGTGCGCCGCCGTTCCCGGGCCATCATTTCTCGTCAACACCGAGAATGGCGTCCTGAACGTGCGTGCCAACCGTAGCCTTTCACCCGGGCGGCACCATCTCGTTGGCGTATACGACGGTCGCATGATGACCCTCTATATCGACGGCGTGCCCGTTGCCGAACGATCTGGAACCGGCCGGATCCAAACGTGCGATGCCGATATCTCAATCGGCCGGATCCAGGATGGCCTTGGCCGCTTTGACGGCCGGATCCTGGACGTCGGCATCTCGACTGCAGCTCGCGACGCGGATTGGATCGCGGTACGCTACCACAACCTCAGCGTGACGTAGGGAGTGATTCCATCATGGCCGATTCATCAGAAAGCGGTTGGCGCGCCGGCGTTGCGGCGGTTGACATCACCCCGGCAGAACCGATATGGCTGCATGGATGGGGTGCGCGTGATCACGAATCCGAGGGAATTCAGCAGCGCATTTTCGCCAAAGCCCTGGCGTTGGAGGATCCCGAGGGCCATCGCGTCCTCTGGGTGACCGCGGATCTGCTGGGGTTCAGCCGTGGCATGGCTGATGCGCTGGCGTCGGCAGCCTGCGACCGCCATGGTATCTCCCGTGCAGATTTCATGCTCAACGCCTCCCATAATCATTGCGGGCCATGCGCCGGCGATATACTTCCGCTGTATTTCGATCTGCCACAGGTCAAACAAGCCGTGATCGACCGGTATACGGAAGAAATGATGCAACGCGTGGTACAGGCGATGGACGAGGCGGTTGCGGGGTTCGAGCGGGTACGTCTGACGTTCGGTCAAGGACTTGCGGGTTTCGGTGTCAACCGTCGTCGGGCCCGGCCGGACAGTCGTTCTCTGCCGACCGTCGTTGACCAGGATGTACCGGTACTCGCTGCCTGGGGCGTTGACGGCGGTCTGCGCGCCGTGACCTTCGGCTATGCCTGCCACGCGACCGCCTGCATTGGGTACAAAATCAACGGCGACTACCCGGGTTATGCTCAGGAAGCGCTGGAAAAAACGTATCCCGGCGCAGTTGCCCTGTTTGTCACCGGCTGCGGTGGCGACATCAATCCGCTGCCGCGTCATCGTGCGAATCTCGGTGAGCTGTACGGCGAGGTTCTGGCGGAGGCGGTTGGGGCTGTTCTCGACCATGATATGCAGTCGGTCGGCGATTGTTTACGAACAGCCCATGCCGTCGTTGATCTGCCGTTCTCCGAACTGCCGACACGGTCGGAGCTGGAGGCGTTGCTGCAGGACAGCGAGCCATCGCCTCGCCGTTACATCCAAAATCTTCTCGACGTCCTCGATCGCGACGGGGAATTGCCCACGTCGGTGCCGTGTTCCGTTCAGGCCTGGTCTTTTGGCGAGACGCTGAGCATCATCGCGTTGCCCGCGGAGCCGGTGGTTGATTATTCCCTGCGGTTCAAGGCAACGTACGGATGGGAAAACACTTGGGTCGCCGGGTACACCCACGAGTTTATCTCATATATTCCGTCAAAACGCGTGCTGCTTGAAGGCGGCTATGAAGGCGTCACAGGCATGATCGAGTGCGGACTGCCGGGACCATATGCGGAGGCGGTGGAGGAGGCTATTGCCGATCAGGTCGCGGCGCTGATGCGAGAGAATGAAGACAAGAGATTCTCAGACCAATTAGGGCAGACTACTGAACCGCTTTCGCATTAGCCTGCCCTAATTGGTCTGACACATGGCATTTATTCCCCTGCTGGGCGGGGGTGTGCATTCCACCATCCCTGCGAATCGACACCGCTGCACTGCACCGCCCAACGGTTTGCCTGCTCATGCGGTTGCACCTCGGTCGAGACATAGGTCGCGGTGAATCCGGGCCGGAAGCGATCTGTCGATTTATTCGGTGGCGACGAGTGCATCAAGAGGTCGCTCATGAACACGCCGTGGCCAGCCGGGACTTCGCAGGGGATTTCCGGCCCGTACTGTAACGGGTCGCAGACGTAGTGATTGTCGCATTCGACGACGCCGACATTATGGGAGCCCGGGATGAACCACATGCAGCCGTTCTCCACGTCCGCGTCCGCCAGGGCAAGCCAGACGATTGCCGAGCGAGCATCCATAGCGTTGAACGTGGCGTCCTGATGAAAACTGCCGCCTTCAGTTTGGCCGGGCGGCTTGTTGATGAAACTGCTGATATGGCAGACGATGTCCGGACCGATCAGGTCCTGCAGATACCCGACCGTGCGGGGATGCGCGACGACGTCATACAATTCCGGCATGCGATCGTGCAGGGAAATGAAGCCTTTCGCGTCCTTCTTCATCTGTTCCATGCCCGCTTCGTTGTCGTGAAAGAAGCGTTGCAGCTGTTTCAGTTCATCCCCCTCGAACAGCGGCATGGGATCGACGAAACCCTTGTCGTTGTACTGCTCGATCTGCTCCGGCGTGAAGGCGCGCGGATTGTCATTGACAACGGGCGTGTACTGGAGGTCCAGCACGGTGTCGAGATGTGGGTATCGGGTCAGCATGTTGAGTCGTCGATCGGTGATCGGTGTTCAGTCGCAGATTTAGCTCAATACTCAATGGCAATGATCGCGTATTGACCAATGTCTTTGAGCGTTGCCTTCAGATAGGAGCCGTCCACAGCCACGTCCAGATCCTTGCCGGTCCGAACATCCCAGACGCGACTCGGCGGTTTGTCTTCGCTCAACCGCCAGCGGACAGTAGCCTCCTCCACCGGCGACACATAGTCAATCTGCCTGCTCAATCGCGGCCAGATTCCTGCCAGTCCCTCCATTCGCTCGCCGGTGTGGTTGACCAGAAACAGCACCTGCTTGCCGGGCTTCTCATTGGGAATGGCGAAGAGCTGGTCGGGACCGTCCATCGCAATCGGCCGGCCTTCCGGACACAGCCAGTCGATTACGGCGCCAAGCAGATCCCGGATCATGCTCATCCGGTACTCCCAATGCAACTGCTCGACCGCCGCCGCCAGGTAGACGACACGTCCCTTGCCGAACTCGCGGCTGGTGACTGCGGGCCACAATAGTTCCGTTTCGCGGCCGCCGAACACAACGTTGGCCAGCACATCCGTTCCCGGGCGTGCCTTGACGAATTCGAATCGGCTGATCGGCCAGATCGGCTCCGGAAACGTTTCCGCCAGCCATTTCCCCGGCACCGATCGCGCGTAGATGTCGAACGTCCCTGAGCACCATAGGTGATCCTCGTAGTCCTTCACGTGCTCGGGCTCGCAGTCAATCCGATCGATGCCCAGGAGATCGGCAAGCGCGAAATTGTCCAGCAGGTCCTCCGGCTCCGGGCCGTAAAGACTCGTGCGATAGCTTGCCAGCAACCGGCCGCCGGCTCGGACGTACTCCGTGACGCAGGCGATTTCGTCTTCGGTCAGGTAGCCGATATTCGGCAGATGGAGAACCGGAAAGCGGGCCAGCTTTTCGGGATTGGAAAGCGTTTCCTGATCCACCAGTTGAGTCGGTAAATGGTTGGCAATGAGCGCGGAGAACGCGCCCTTGATCGAGACTTTCTGTGACGGAACACTAATGGGATAGCCCAACAGCGACTCGTTCGGGCGATCCCGAATTTCCAGCGGTTCGGCGCGAAAGCGATGGGTCTCGAGCCGCTCGTAGTAGCGCATCGGCAGGATGAACGGGATCGCGACGAACGATGTCGGGTGCAGCTTGTCGAACAGCGACTCGTTTTCCTCGAGCGTCCCAAACAGCGTTGCCAGCTCGTGATGAAACTTTTCCGGATAGCCGTGCATCAGGTTGGTGCCGCAGGCAGCGATAATCGCGCCGCCGCAGGCAAAGCTGGCGGCCGCCTCCTCGACCAGCTCCTGCGAGAACCATTGCAGCCGCGACCAGGGCGTCAGTCCGCCGACGTATTGCCACATCGCCAATCCCGAGGTTTCGCCGAGGCTCGCCGCCTCGAGGCGATGCAAGAACTCCCCGCCCGCTTCATAGAGGATGCCGTCGGATGTGTTCATAAACCGGAGCTCGGGCCAGCCGGCCATTGCGCAGCCGTGAGTCAGGACAGGTATGCCGCGTTTTTCACGGGCGAACTCGGCGCCCTCGATCAGCATGTCAATCATCCCGCGACCCGTTTCCAAGCTGAAGGTCTCGAGCATCTCCCGCTGTTCGAGGGGCAGTGTGCTCGGGTCATCCGCATACGGCATCTCGCAACTGAACTGGGCGCGGAACTTTTCCATGCAGTAGTCGCAATAACAGAGACTCGCTTCGTAGCCGCCATGGGAATGAAACGGCACGCCGGAGTCGGTGTAGATGCCGTCGATTTCGTGGTCCGAGATGAGTTGTTTAACAAACCCCATGTAGGCGTCGCGGTACGGCGTGTTCACGCACGGCGGCGAATGCGGCCCGCCGCCATGATGAAAGAGAATCTTCGGCTCTGCCCCCGGCGCCGAGCGGTAGAGCCACTCCGGATTGTGCTCGAGGATGTTCTTGCAGGGGATGATGTGCCCGGTCGGGATGTAGGCGACCACCCGCATATCGTGCGCATGCGCCTCTTCCACAACTTCGGTGATCAGGTCCCGGCCGTCGAGCTCCGGATGGGGCGGCCAGAACTCATTCGGAAACACCGACCATTTGCCGGCGCTGCCGAAGCGGATGGCGTTTGCGTGGTATTTGCGGGCAACGTCCACCAGCTTCTTCGCATCAAAGGACAACTCCGGCCAGAACGGCGGATGATAGTTGTCGAGCATGAAGATCCGCGCGCGGCGAACCCATTCGTGATTTTGTTTCATGAGATCCCAGGCTGTTTTCTGCTGTTGCGGTGCGTTCTGAGCCCGTGGGTATGAAAACGCCGAGGCGCTTGGTTCCCCTACGCCTCATACTTCCCAGCCAGCATCTGCTCACGGGCGATTCGCGCCCGATCGAGATAATCCGGCATCGTTTCCATTTCGAACTCCTCGATCAATTCATCGGTCGAGATATCCGGCATCATGGAGTCGAGGACGATCAGGCATTCGCCCTGCATCCACTCCGTGAAAATACTGGTGCTGCCATACTTTTTGCAGAGCGCCCTGATTTTCGGAACGTTAAAGTCGTGACAGAACAACCGTCGTCCGAGCTCGAGTGTCGCGGTCGTCAACGGGCTGACCGCACCCTGGGTCGAGTCGTGGAGATTACGTCGCGTCATGAGGATCTCACGCCCGGCCACATCGAGGAAGGCGCAACGATTCGAGGACACCGTGGCAATGTGAAAACCGAATTCCATCGGCCACCGGCTCGGCCATCGCCCGCCGGGCGGCATACTTGACCAAACCACCAGCTCCGCCCGGTTGGCTGAAAGACCGCGCCACACTTCGCCAAAGAACATGTCAAAACAGATACACATCCCGACACGCCCGAAGTCGGTTTCAAAAACCGGCGTCTCCGTGCCGGGCATGATGCCCGCATCGAGCTCTTCGAAAGTCAGAAAATTCTTGTGGTAGATCCCCTGGATCCCGCCGTCGCGTCCGATCAATACGGAGCTGTTGTAACGTACCCCATCGTGATCAGTCACCAGCGGACAGATGACATGGATGCCATGCGCCTTAGCCTTTTTCGCGATTGCGGTTACGGTCGGCCCATCCAGCGGCTCGGCCTCGAGATAGGTCGGACCGGAATGCAGATAATTGCAGGTCTCCGGGAAGGCGACGAGCTCGCTCTTCGATTGTGCCGCCTCGTCGACGCAGGTTGCCATTTTCGCAAGGGTCTTTTCAAGGCGGTCCGGTTCGTCCGGCGACAAGGTTGGAAAGCTGACAAGTGAGATGGTTGCAGAGCGGGACATAATTGGAGGTTTTCTTTTATGTTCAAAGTGAGGGTGACGTACCCGATCCAATCTCGCAGACCGCTCGGATTGTGTCAAGCGTCGCAGGGAGCGATTTCTTCAATCGCGGCTGGAGGAGAATCCTAAGCCCCGGCAACCTTTCACCGGGGCGATCGGTGACAGCGATGTTCCGTAACGCCGAGTCCATTCGGACAACACGATCCCCATGAAGGTCCCGGTCTCTGGACTATTGCCTCATCTGGTCGTAGTGTCCGTCTGCGAGAGGACCGCTGGGTTATTCACCGAGTTATTAACGAGACAGCGTACATGGCAACGACACGATTTCCCGAGCTGGACCTGGATCTGGCCTTTCACCCGATCCATTGCCCCGATCCGAAGGCATTGGCGCCGGCGCAGATTTCGGCATACAACGATTACGGCTGCACCGAGCCAATAACGATCTTTGATCCTGAGCAGTGCCGGGAGGTGCGGGATCGGTTCTTGCGCTCGGACGTGGATAATCTGAAACGTTTGAATCCGCATATCCGGATTCAATGGGTCCATGAGCTGGTCGCCGATCCGAAGATACTGGCCTGTCTCCATGATCTGTTGGGTCCGAATGTGGTGTGTTTCATCAGCCAGTGCTTCGACAAGCCGCCTGGTAGTGGCACGCTCGTGCCCGGGCACCAGGACGCCGCCTATTTCGCGGTCGATGTGCACGCGACGGTCAAGGCATGGCTTGCAATCGATGATGTTGATGCGGGCAATGGTGCCATGCAGGTCTGTCCCGGTTCACACAAACTGGGCGCGCTCGAAGTCCGGGATCCGTCGGCGGACCTGAATATTGCAGACGAAGTCCGGGAGGATGTGGTGCAACGGTTCGGCACGGTGCCGTTAGAGATGAAAGCCGGGCAGATCGTGTTTTTCTCGACGCTGCTGGTCCATCTGTCGCCGCCGAATCTCTCAGCGGAGCGTTATCGCCGGGCCATCACCATGGCATTTGCCCGGACCGAAATAGCGCCGCAGTTCCATCCGCTCGCCAATCACGCACCACTTCTTTGCAGCGGCCGAAATATTGACGACCATTGGCCGCTATTGCCGCCCCCGGCAGCGCTGTGACAGGTTGGAAATGGTGGAATCTGCGCTCGTTTGCAGCGGGATCGCCGCGGCCCGGCTTGTTCGAGGGTACGGCGGCTCACTCCAGAAAAGAGCTCATGGCGCATAGATAAGCGTAACATGCTTATAAAGAACACGTTAACTATTATTATATAGGGATACCGAAAAAAAACCTTGCAATCGCTCAACGAATTTCCTATAACGTTGACAGTACTTACTCATGTGATTGAGAGAAAAATCTAAAAAATTAGGGAAGAGACAGTACAAAGATTTGACGCCTTGAGATAGCAACCAATTGGCGGTTGTTGTCAAAAAAACCAACACGAATCGAAAACAAAAAGAGGAACAGACGATGAAAAAGACATTAATGGCTGGATTACTCGGAGTGGTATTTCTCCTCTGCGGCATGAGCGCACAGGCTGGCGGCAACGTTGCAACGGATGCAACGGTGGACGCGTGGCCGGACTGCATTGACAATGTCAATGATGGCGATTCCGGCACAGAATGTAACATTGGGACGGGTTGGGGAAGTGTCGTAATCGGCCTAACGTGGGACAGAGACATAAGCTTTTTCGAGGTGTCGATTGACCCCGGTACCGCAGGAGCAAACATCAAGCACATGTCGGTGAACATCTTCGACGATACCGGCACCTATGTGACGTGGCTTGGCAACGCCACCGCGGATGCTAATTACGCGCTGTCTTTTTCGTACACACTGCCGGCGGGCTATAAACTGTCGCTTGGCGTCGCCGTCGTCTCGGATAGCGAGGCCCTTGGGGTTGCGGAGGTGTATGTCTTAGAAGATTATTCGACCAATGATGTTGCTGCCATGGTCAGCGCGGTGACCGATGGCATCAGTGCGGTCGAAGCCAAGCTCGACAACCTTCCCGCCGGCCCTGCGGGTCCGCAGGGTGATGCTGGTGCTGATGGCGCCGCTGGTGCTGATGGCGCCGCTGGTGCCGCTGGTGATGCTGGTGCTGATGGCGCCGCTGGTGCTGATGGCGCCGCCGCTTCGTGCGTAGATTGCGCAGTTGTCGCCGCCGCCGCCGCTGACCTGGCCTGCCTGGTTATTGGCGAAAATCCACCGACCAATCTTAGTGATCTGCAGGCCGCTGCCAGCACTATCGTCAATTCCCTCTTGGTAAGCACCAATATCTGCGAGACGGATTGCGATATTTCTTCTGCAATCGATGCCGCCCTCGACGCCAAGTAGTACACGCGGGTAGGCTGCGAAAATTGTTAGTTACATGACCACCAGGTCAGGGATTTTTCCCTGACCTGGTGGTTTTTTTTGTAGCAACTCTTCAAAGACTCCGCCCCTCTTTCCATTATTTTTTGTCCGTTAGCTGGGTAACTGAGGGGAACGATGAATAACAGAAGCGAAGCCACGCTTCATTCGAGTGTGAATATTGAATATTAGACCTTATATTGTCCCCCAATTATTGGTGTGCCCTTGTTAACGGGGCACGTTAACTTTTTTCAAACAGCACGGGATAACGATATGTTGACAAAGAGACTGCACGGGGTTTTCACGGATCGGTCGCGGGATGTGATCGTGGCATTTGGGATGGCAATTTTTATTTGCGCAGCAGGAGCCGAGGGACAGGACGAAAACGACGAACGATCCAACATCGCGCATGTGAATTTTGACGAAATCGTGAAGCTGCGCGTCGAGAAGGCCGGAAAGCCTACCCCATACGAGCAGGATCTTCAGGATTTTAAGGAAAAGGCCTTGACGGCAGAGAAGGCGTACACGGATTTGGTAAATAGCCTGGACTTTACGGATGCCGAGAAGGCGAACCGGAATTCGGGAAAGCTTGTGGGCGTGGCCGATACCTTACAGAAACGGCGTCGAAGCCTGCAGGACTTGCAGGCACAGGCAAACGGCCCCTTGGCGAAAAAAGGGGGGCCGCGAATGGACGCTCTGCGTGAGGGGATCCGCGAGGTGCTCGAGGCGATCCGCGTGAAAGAAGGGATCGGTCTGGTCCTCGATTCCGGGCAGGTGATCGTCGGCGATGAAAGCATGGACTTGACCGCCAGGGTCCTTGAGGAGCTGGAGAAACTCGACGCAGAGCAGCCCTGAGGGGCGATGACAGAGTTCACAGCTGCTACTTTAAACTCCAACGAGCAAGCGACCGCCATGCCCTTAAACGCTGAGATCAAGAAAGACATTCTGATTCCTGCTGCCGAAGCTCCTGATCTTCACGAATTTTATTGGGCAGTGAACGTTGCCTATACGAGCAACGACGGGCCAGGCATGGTCATGACGGCCGTACGGCGGATGTCCTCAGGCGACGACAACTGGGGACAGCGAGGGAGTGCCAACCAACGTTGGATGTCCGAAAACAATGGTGCCACCTGGTCGCCGCACGGCCCCGAGATCAGCGGCGGCAGTCACGATTCGAAGAACACCACGCTGGCCTGGATGCATTTTCTCGACCCGTCCAACGAACGGCTGCTGTCATTGCATCAGACAAGTCGTCCGCACCCCGGCGACGGTGAGTGGGCGACTTCTCTGCATTATGAAATCTCAAGCGATGCCGGCCAGACCTGGGGACCGACGAAACAGATCGTTCACCCGGACAGCGCCTGCGATGAACTGCATTGGATGCCGGGCATCACCGATAACTATCAGTACATCGGCGTCGACCAGGCCCCGTTTGTCAGGCTTGACGACGGTACCATCGTCCTGGGGTTTACGGTACACCCGGCCGAACCGGATTATCCGCGCGAGCAATTTTACTGTGGTTGTGTGTTTCTCCGGGGGCGCTGGACTGAAGACCAGAACGAGCTCACCTGGGAAGCCGGCGACATCGTCCAGGTCCGACCGGAAGTATCGCCATACGGCGCCTGCGAACCGGACCTTCTCCACCTGGGCGGACAAAGGCTGTTGACCACAATGCGATGCCAGGGCGAATACGAGCCGGCGGGCGTCTTCAGTACAAAGCAGTGGGCGATCTCTGAAGACGGCGGCAAAACGTGGAGCGATCCGAAACTGCTGTGCTATGAAGACGGTTCCATGGTGTGCGCGCCGGCCAGTCTTTCTGCCTTTGAGCGGGACCCCCGCACGGGCAAAGTGTACTGGTTTGCGAATATCCTGGATACGCCGGTCACCGACCAGCTCCCACGTTATCCGCTGGTCATGGCGGAGCTGGATACCGAGCGAGTTTGCCTGATCAAGGATTCAGTGACTATCATTCAGGACTTTCCGGATGGCGCGCCGGCCAACCGCAGCTACACTAACTTCGGTCATTACGTCGATAGGGCGACGGGTGAGTTCGTTCTCACGCCGGCGGAAATGCCGAAGTTCAGCTTGAAAGACTTTCGAGCGGATACAGTTCGCTACCGAATCAAAGTGAATTAGCCCCCCCCGGGGGGGGGGAAGCATGTATCACCAAGACATCGTTTATGGCAGAGTGCTGGGTGCTGGATTGCTGGCGGACATTGCGTCGCCTGACGACGGCGGCCCGTTTCCGGTGATCCTCGACGTCCACGGCGGCAGATGGATTCGATCCTCCAAGAGTAACCGCGACACTGCGATCGACGTGCAACAATGGTCGGGCCTCGGCTTTTTCGCCATGGACATCGACTATCGTCTCGTCACCTGTACACCGGCGCCGGCCTGTTACCAGGACATGCAGTGTGCGATCCGCTGGGTCCACGCACACGCCGAACAATACAATCTCGACGTCGATCGCATTTTTCTCATTGGCATGTCCTGCGGTGGACACATGGTCTCATTAGCGGCAACGCTGGGCGACGGCAAGTTTGCCAGGACCGGCGGCTGGGAGGATCAGTCCAATGATTTTCGCGCGGTGATCAGCTCCGCCGGCGCTTACGATCTGATAAAGCTCGATTGGGGGGCGGGCTGGATGCCGATTGGCGAGAGCTGGGACAGCGCCAGAGCGTACGGGTCTCCCATCACCCATGTTTCGGCTGAAACAAAGCCGCTGTTGATCGTTCACTCGGACACGGATCGCTCGTGTCCGATCCAGCAGGCGTTGGAGATGGCGGATGCACTGAGCAAAGCCGGGGCGCCATTCGAATTCCGCCACTACACGGATCGCGGCCATATGGGAATTACTGACGAAGTGATCGAGGCATCAATCGCTTTCATCGAGAAGGTGTGCAACAACGAGACGCTCAGCGGCACGCGAGTGGATATTGATTGAAGCACCTAATCACCCAAACACCCAAATACCCAAATACACCATGACCACACCCGAAGTGCCGCCGTTCGTGCCGGCGATTTCGACTACGATTTTCTATCCCAACTTGCTGGATCCGCCAAGGCACCTGAAGCTGATTGCCGATGCTGGATTTTCTTGTATCGAACTATGCTGCAATAACGGCGCCAAGGATTTTGACGCGGCATCGCCGCAAGCCCGGCACGAGCTGGTTTCCGTCTGTAGCGATCTCGGCATCACGATTCGCAGCGTTCATGCACCGGGCGTCTATCCACGCACGCATGTGGATGAAGCAATGGGCCGGGAATACCTCGACGCTACCAAGGCCCACCTCGACTTTGCCGCTGAGTTGGGTGCCAGGGTAGTCGTGCTGCATCGGCTCAAGACCGGCAAACCCGGCCCGCCGGAATGGGACCGAATGATGCACGCGTTTCTGGATGAATTGGCGGAATACGTACTGCCGCTGCCCGTCGTCATCGGTCTTGAAAACCTGAACTGGCGAGTCGATGCGAGGGAAGACCTCGGTATCGTCCGGTCCTATGGTGAGGATGCGATGGGGTTCGTTCTGGATACCGGGCATGCGCATATGTTCGAGGCGAACCCCGCATACCTTGCCAATTGCGGTACGCGTCTTTGCAGTGTGCACATCCACGACAATGATGGTCAATCAGATCTCCATTGGCTTCCGGGTACGGGCACCATGAAATGGGAATCCTGGGTTCACGGACTCGTTCAATCAGGATACAAAGGCCCGCTTTTGATAGAGGTTCAGGACTATCACCGGCAGGATGATTTGCCCGGGCTGCTGGACGATTGCATGGCTTCACTGCAGATGCTGCGCAGCTATCTGCCGGGTGAGTATTGTACCTGAATGTCCCACACGATCTCACATCCGTACACTGACCTGACCGGCGGCAACTGGTTGCGCGGCAATCTGCACGCGCACACGACACAGTCCGACGGCAGGCTGCCGCCGCAGGAGCTCATCGACGCCTACGCCGAGCGCGGCTACGATTTCCTGGCGATCACAGATCACGACGTCTACACCTCGAAAGAGGATCACGAGTCACTGGATGCCAGGGGCATGATTTTGGTCACAGGTATCGAGGCGACCGCTAATGGCCCACACACCCTGTGCCTCAACGGCGACACCGACATCGAACCGATGGCGGACCGGCAGGCGGTGATCGATGCGGCGTTGGCCAGCGGCGGTTTCGCGATCCCGGCGCATCCGAACCGGCAGGATAATTTCGATCACACTACGCTGGATCAGCTCCGATTGTGGTCGGGCTACGAGGGGCTCGAGATCTTCAACGGCCAGGGCACGCTCAACCCGGGCAGCCCATACGCCACCGCGAAGTGGGACCTGCTGCTTGCCGAGGGGCGACGTATCTGGGGCTATGCCAATGACGATGCGCACGGTCCGGAGACGATCGCTCTGGGCTGGAACGTCGCCTATGTCAAGGATCGATCGACTGCCGGCCTGATTGACGCGCTGGCCAACGGGCGCTTCTACGCCTCGACAGGGGTGACAATCACAGATATCCGAGTGGACGGTGTGCATATTGAGATTGACACCGCGGACGCCGAACGGATCGTGGCTGTAGAGGCAGGCGGCGGGCGCCTGGCGAGCGCTGACGAACGTACGATCACAGTCGACGTGTCGGATTACGTCCAGTATGTCCGCTTCGAATGCTGGGGACGCGGCGAGCAGTTCGCCTGGACGCAGCCGTTTTTCGTCGACTGATCAACACGGATATCGATACTATGAGCAAAGTCATCAATGCCGCCTTCATTGGCGTCGGTGCGTTTATTGGCAGGGAGCATCTGCCGCACGCCTTCAAGAACCCGAAGTATCGGGTCCACACACTCTGCGACCTGCGCGAAGACCTTCTGCAGGAACGCGCCGACGAGTACAGTCCGCTGAAGACAACGACCGACTACCAGGACGTCCTTAATGACCCGGAAGTCGACCTGGTGTTCGTTGGCACCAAGGGCGATCTGCACGCCCGGTTCGCCGCCGAAGCTGCAAACGCCGGCAAGCATGTTGTCGTCGAGAAGCCGATGACCCACACGCTGGAAGAGTCGGAGCGGGTCGTCAAAGCAGTCGTTGACAACAATGTCCGGCTATTAGTCGGCTTCAACCGGCGCTGCTCCGATATAATGCGGGAGACGAAAAAGCTGTTTTCCGAAGTGCGCAAGGACACCGTCCGGATCTCTTATCGGATGGTCGCCGATGTCATGGACTACCTCGATTACTACATGTTCGACATGGAGCGGGGCGGTGGACATTTGATCTCGGAAGGGGTTCACATCCTGGACATCATTACCTGGCTGGTCGAGTCCGAACCTGTACGCATTTACGCCCAGGGGGTGCCGGAATACGATGACAGCGTGATGATCACCTACGCCGACGGCACGGTGGCGACGTTCATCCTGTCGCGCAACGGCGGGCATTGTTACCCCAAGGAAGCGATGGAAATCTACACCGGCCGCAGCACCATCGTGATGGATCATTTCTGCGAGCTTCGCGCCGATGTTTTTCCCGATCGGTTCATCCGAAAGCACTTTCCCTTTCCGGACGACGAGGTCCATGAAGTGCCGGGCATTGTCGGCAAGGACGGCGGCATCGAACTTCACTATCAGAAATCGGCGATACTACGCAAGAACGACACGTACTGGGATCAGCCTCTCCAGCCCGACAAGGGCCATTACGAGGCGCTCGACCGATTCGCCGACGCGGTGCTGAACGACACGCCTTCGCCGTGTGACGAAATCGATGGGGCCCGGGCGACATGCATGGCATTAAAAGCCCAGGAATCAATCCGTCGGAATCAACCGGTCGACATCTCGGGAGACGATTATTTCCTGCCGCTGCGCCGGGCGTGACTTGAGGCGCACTGCGAGTCCCGAAACAAGTTTATCGGGTAATCATTATCCATGAAAATCTCTACGACAGTATCCTTCGGCGAGGATCTCGGACAGAATCCCGGCACACTTTTTGAAGCCAGGGACTCGGATGGCCGTGTCGTCTTCGGCGCCGGGTTTGCCGGGCTGTACAACACCTTTTTTCGGATGGACCGGTGGACGCTGCAGTTCTTTGTCCGCGGCGGTGACAACAGCTGCACCTTCGAGAAACTGCCGCCGCCCTCGGACGACGGCGGCAACTACATGTTTGATTTCGACGGCCGAGTCTATCAATACTCGCCATACCAGGACTGCACGGCGCGGTGGTGGGATGAGGACGCCGGATCATGGCAGGTCGATGAGAGTTTCGGAATCGGCGAGACGATGCGCGGCGAGGGCAAGATGCGGGTTGCCGGGCGGATTCTCCAATTTAAAAACGGCGAAGTCCTGTATGACGGTGAAATAATCCTGCCTGCACCAGTCGACGGATTCTTTCACAATTTCTATTATGCACACGGCTGCCTCTCGTTCTATCAGAACAACTCAGACGGTGATTCGCCATGGAGCAAGCTGCACGCCGTCACCTGGAAGCCGGGACAGCGTGCGATTGATATCGGCAGTGCGTCGACATTGGACTTGCGATATCCAGGCGAGAAATCGTTCGCTATCGGCCAACTTGGCAGTGAGGTTGTTCACTCCTCAAACCTCGGCGGCGTATACGTACTCGATGGCTTGGAGTGGCGGATCCTGCGCCAATCCTCCAAGAGCGTCAGTCACCAGCTGTATTCGATGCTCAACTGGTACGATCGCATGTTGGTCGGCCATTATCCGACGGGCAACCTGTTCGAATACGCCGGCGATGTGCTTCGGCAGCTCGAGAACTGGCCGCCGGTCATGCCCGGGGTTTCAACGGAAAACCGGGAAGCGCAGACCACCTGTTTGTATGGTGGTGACCTTTACGTCGGCGTCTGGCCGTGGGCCGAGCTTTCCCGCTACGACGCGTTTGAAGATCGGTGGCACTTTGTCCAATGCATGTTCGAGCACCCGGAGAAGACGGACCAGGTGAATCACCCGTGGGAAGATGTCATTAAAGCGTACAACGAGACACACGACGACGACGTGATCTACAACGATTGGGGCCACCGCATCACGGGACTTTGCGCGATGGGCGATTCGCTGTACATCTCGGTGTCCCCGATGGGGTGTTATCTGCGGGACCTGCGTCTCGAGTTTCTGCAGGACGACGATATCTGGAATGAATATCGAACGATCTACAGGATGCGCAAATCCGGCTGTGCCGCCGGACCCGTTGCTTGGACCGATGGGCCGACGCAGCTGGAATTCACCGCCGAGGGTGACCGCATCGAAGTTGCTCAGGACGGCATTGTGATTGCCGCCGCCGCCGTTGATCCCGATGCCGTAATGAAGATGGAAGCCGCCGCAATCGAGTGGGGAAACGGGATGTTCGGCCCGCTGTCGGGGCAGATCCGGGAATGCTAGTAAATGCGAGTACATATTCTTAGTATCAGGTAACTGCTTTAACGAAGAAATAAGTGAGCACAACATGAGCATGACCCCGGGCCGCGGCTGCCACTGTTTCGGCCAGTTGTTGGAACACTGGTATGACGTTAAAGCCTGACAGCTCGAAAACTGCACGAAGAGGTTTCAGAACTCACATGAAAAACATCAAGAAAATTGCGTCGATTGCCGCGCTGTTCCTCGTGTTCTCGCTCGTCCCGCAGACTGCCCGTGGCCAGGCAGCCCTCGATATGGCGGGGGTTCAGGCCGAAGCCGAAGGGTGGAAGCTGGAATTCGCCGACGATTTCGATCGCACCGCGCTGGGGGATAACTGGAAGACTGTTCGCGGTGAGTGGACGCTCGAGGCGGGCATGCTGAAAACCGAAGACTCCGCGCATATCGTTTGCGACTGGCACTTCACGGGCGACGTTCGGCTCGAATACGAAGCTATTACGGATGCGGAAACACCCTGTGACCTGAGCGGCGTCTTGAATGCGAAATGGGGCGAAGAAGCGAGCGGTTATTATTTCGGGTTCGGCGGCCAGCACAACACCGACTCCTTTATGATCGTGCGCGGCGATGTTGTGAAGCACGCAGCGGCCCAAATCGTACCGGGTCGTCGGCACCAGGTTATCTGTCAGCGCGAAGGGAAGGCAATTACCTTCGTCGTCGACGGCGAGACTATCATCTCGCATATCGACGAACGGCCCGTCGCGAAACCCGGGTTCGATCGCGTCGGTCTGTCCATCTACGCCCCGGGACGCTTCGACAACGTACGCATCTACACGAAGAACGACGGCAAGGCGGTTCGCGTTGCGAAACAGTCAGCCAGCAAGGTGAAGTCGTACGAGACGACCGCCGTCGACATCGAGGCGCCGCTGTTTGAAGCGTTGTTTGGCGACGACCCGACACCGGGCATGGTCATTCCCTATGCCAACAAATACGATTCAAGGCCGGACAGCTTCGATGTCGATCGCCACCAGTTCGCAGCGCGACGGTTCGGTGGGAGATTCGTCCACGCCGAGCAACACGATGAAGCCGCTGAACACAGCCTGCTCGCCCAGGGCGACAACAGCAAACCGGCCTACAAACAGCGCGGCATCATGACGCACGACCACGTGATCCACGCCCTTCCCGGCAGATCGGGCTACATCGCGCTGCGGGACATAGCGCTGCCGGCAGTCCACGAGGGTTGGGGCTGGATCATGGACCCGCGCTTTCTCAAGGAGATGAGCCGCCAGCTTGCCGAGCGCGCGAAAGAAAACAGGTACGACTATGTGGGGCACTTCGACGAGCTGTGGACCTTTCTGGCCAATCGCCCGGTGGCCAAAGACAAGTGGTACCCACAGGTCGAGGCGGCGGACAAGGAGGTCCGGGAAAAATACGGCTTCGGCAAGTACGGGATGCCGACGTCCTATGCCGACGGCGATCCGTTTGACCGGATCGCTTACGCACGCTGGGCGCAAGATAAACTGACGACGTCGTTCGCCGAGGGCTACGCGGCCGCCAGAGAGATCAACCCCGATATGAAGGTGCTGGGGCCGACTCACGGCAGCTCGGCGACGTCGGGTGACATCGAAGCCTGGTCGAAAGGCTTTGACGTCTACGGTGGTCAGGTCGCCGGTGCTGCGACCAACAACCTGTTCGATTGGGCGCGACCCGGTGGCACCACGAAGTTGTACGTCGATCTGAGCGGCATCCCGGTCTGGATGATGATCCACATGAGCAAGCGCCACGCGCCGGTACGCGATCCCGAGTACATTCGGGAGGCTTACAGCCAGATCTTTCGTAACGGCGGCGCCGGCGTCTGGCTGATGTCCCGCGAATTCTACGAGCTCGAAGCGGCCGACGCCATGTTCGCCGAGCCGTTCAAGTGGAACGCGATGATGGAGCTGACGAAATCCATTCGCACGATGCGCCTGCCGAAGATGCCGGAGACTGCGGACTCCGCAATCCTCTTTTCCGGCATCACGACTGTTACCACGCAATGGGGCGGCCTGTCCGGCGACAACGACCGGCACCTGAGCGCCTATGCCGTCCTCGGGCCGTGCCTGGGCAACTGGTTTCATTTCGTCAGTGACCGCCAGATCATCCGCAACGAGCGCAATCTGAGCGATTACAAGACCATCTTTGTCCCCTGGGTCACATATGAGTATCCGGAAGTCCTCGAAGCGTTCAAGCGATATGCCGACGCCGGCGGCACGCTGGTCTTCACCGATCCGGAAGCGTTCACCTGGAATATCAATGGCGAGAAGTTCGGCGCGGCGTGGGAGGAACTTTCCGGCGTCCGCCGAATCGAGCGGCGGACTGCCGAATCGAAGATGACCGTTCGCGACGGCGGCGAGCTCGGGCTGCCCGATGGATTTACCCTTTCGGCACTGATACCGGGGAATAAGGTCAGAGGGTTGAACGAGAATGTCGACACGATTGCCACATTTCCCAATGGGGATCCGGCGATCACCAGGCACCGGTATGGCCAGGGTAAGGTTTATTGTTTCGCGGCGGATCCGCTCTACGCGGTTGCCGAATACCCGACGAAGTCATCGACCGTGGCAAAGGGTTCACCGGTGGTGCAGTTCTTCGAAGCGATCCAGGTCGCTGCCGGTGTGGAAGCGAACCAGGACATCTGGCGCTTCAAGCTGCCGCCTTACAAGACGGACGTCTATCGCCGGGAGTCAGGTGTCTGTCTCACCAACAATTACGTTTACGACGTCAACGAGCCGCTGCTGGAGCCGAACAATCGTGACCTGAACGGGACCTACACCTACGCCCGTGCCCCGGACGAAATAGCGGACGCCGGCGCGGCGGACGTGCCGTTCAGAACAGGGCACATCACGAACCGACTGGCTGCCTTCGAGACCCGCGACAAGTACCAGGAGCCGGGTCGAGGGCGCATCACGGCGGAAACCCCGAAATGGGTTGTGTCGTGGAAGGACCACGCCCCGATCGGAATTACGTTCGATCTGAAGTCGGCTCAGAGCCTGACGCAATGCCGCCTGTTCTTCTCCGGCGCTATGCCCGCGCTTACCGTACGCGGCAGCGTGGACGGGAAGGACTGGATCTGGCTTGCCTCCACCGCCGAGGAAATCGCCCGCAAAGACGTGAAGGATGTCAGACTTTATCTGGGCGGCGCCCACCGCGCGGGCGACTCGAAAAACACCGGACCGATCAGGCCGCATGCGTTTCGGTTTGTGCGGTTTGATTTCGCCGAGCGGGTAGCGACGGAAACTTTCGAATTGTGTGAACTCGATATCTGGGGACCGTAAAGAACGCAAGGTGGTATAGCCGCAATCCCAACGTGCCGTACCCGTGCCCGACGGCTCCTGCGTCGCCAATCCGAATCGCCAACTTAGGGTCGGTGCGCGCTTTCGTAATAGGGATCACGAACCTTACGCCGAACTAATTAACAATCGGGCACGGGCACGGGCACGGGCACGGGGGGACTTAGACGCCGTGAATGACGAGCGCCGAACTAATTAACAATCGGGCACGGGCACGGGCACGGGCACGAAATTCTTCGAACCAACATGCTGATTACAATGCATCACAAGTATGTATTGTGGTCCCGGCATATTCGGCGCAAGTGAGCCGCAGCGATCTTGCCGTCACCGTCACGGCGATGGGTGTTCTCTACATCCTCTGACATTACAGCTGGGCATGTCGTGACCACACGCGTCGTCGTCACCAGCCAGTTCAGCAGCGCCTCGCGCATCTCCGCTACCTTTTCCCGGTGACCCGGGTCGTAGAAGAGGTTGGTCATCTCCCATGGGTCGTCATCAAGATCGTAGAGCTCGCCGACCGGACCGTCGGGTTGTTCCTCGGCGAACATCTCCGGAACGTAGTGGACATAGCGCCAGTTGCCTTTCCGGATGCTCTTGCTCCAGGCGTTCTCGGTGACACCGACCTGGTGTATCTCGATATCCTGCCCCTCGAGCAGCGGACTGATGTCCCGCCCGTCACCCGTGGCGAATACCGGGACGCCGGTCAGCGCACAAACGGTGGCCGAGAGATCGATGCACGACTCAACGATCCTGTCGCTGACGCAACCCGCCTCGATATGTCCCGGCCAGCGCCAGATATGCGGGACGCGCGTGACCGCGTCGCTGCAGATCCCCGGCGCCTTTTCCAGTAAGCCAAACTCACAGGCGTACTCACCGTGGTCGGATGTGTAGATGACGATCGTATTTTCTTCCAGTCCCGCCTCGCGAAGGAAATCCAGAAGCTCGCCGACAGCATAGTCCGTCTGCGTGATCATGCCGTAGTACCCGCGCAGTTTCCGACGCCGAAACGCCTCGTAGTCGCCCTTGGGGCCGAAGAAACACTCGGACACACAGATGCTTTCCTCGTGTTCTTTCCGCGTCGTGCGCATGTGCGGTGGTTTCAACGTCATATCTGCGTCCGCACTGGGCGGCATCGGCATGTCCTCAGGATACAGATCCCAGAACTGCTGCGCCGGGGTGTAAATCTGATGCGGGCGGGGCAGCCCGACCTGGATAAACCAGGGTTGTTCATCGTATAATTCGATGAGCTTCCGGGTCTCGCTCACGCACCAACCCTCGACGCTGTCGCGGTACTCCAGGTTGGAGGCCCGCCCGTCCTTCGACCGCCATGAGCGAACCGGATGCTGCTCTGGTAGCGTGTCGTCATCCCTGAGCGCGAGCAGGCCGCGGGCCTCGAGGTATCTGTCATAGTCGGACAGTTCTGTACCGGGCGGAAACTCTGTATCCGCGCAGGCCCCGAGGTAATCATCACACTCGGGTTCGATCCACCCGTACGGGCAATGCACCTTGCCCACCACCGCTGCCCGGTAGCCGTGCTCGCGGAGATGCCCCGGCAGCGTTGGCAGTGTGCACGGTGCCATACCACTGTCCGGCGTCGTACCGTAATGCCCATGGTTGTGCGGGTACTGTCCGGAGAAGAAGGAAACGCGCGACGGCGTGCATATCGGGCTCTGGGTGATGGCGCTCGTAAACCGGACGCCTTCGGCAGCCAGTCGATCCAGGTTCGGCGTTTGTACCAGGGGGTGTCCGGCAGTGCCCATGCATTTGGCATTATGCTGGTCGGAAAGGATAAACAGAATGTTGGGTCGGTCGCTCATGTCAACAGGCTACAGATTTGGCGTGGGATTGCAAGCTTGCAATTTTGCACAAAAAACCGCCTTTGCACATGTATATTGTTCTCTTGTTATCGGACACAGCCACGAGATAAAAATAGGACCGACCAATGGGGACATTCATACCGAACGCCTGGCCGTCTCTCGGACAGAGCTGGCATGTGGCGCAAGGCGATCCCAAGGCATCCGACGAGAACCCGGGCACTGCGGAGCTGCCGTTCAGGACTGTCTCTGCTGCAGCGGCAGTGGCGTGTGAATACGACCGGGTCGTGATAGACGAGGGGATCTACCGGGAAGAAGTACTGCTCGCCCGCCACGGCCATTTTTACTATCCCGGCGGCTGGATCGTCTACGAGGCTGTGCCGGGTAAGGAAGTCACCATCAAGGGCTCGGATGTGTTCGACGCGGATTGGCAGGCGCTCGACGAGAGGATCCACGCCGCCGACCTGCCCCTCAGTCCTGTCGGCTACAATCCCTTCGAGATCGCGTGCAGCCCGCGGCCGGACCAGCACCGGGCAATTCGCGGCGCCTACCCGCTCAGTGACAGCGAAGCCCGCGAACGCCGGACGGTCCGCCCCGTGCAGTCGGAGCGCCTGCCCGAGACGCTGGGGCAGGTCTACGTCGATGGCTATCCGTACGCGCAGCTCGACAGCATCGACGCGGTTAGGGAAGTGCCCGGCTCATTCGTTATATCAGCCGACGGGAAACAGATCATCTGCCACTTCCCTGAGGCGCAGCCGCCCACGGAAAAAATCGTCGAGTTGTCGGTTCGCGAACGATGCTTCAAACCGAAGTTTCCAACGCCACCGGGTGGCCTGATGTTTCGGACGCTCGGCATCCGTGCCGAACATGCTGCCGATCCCGGTCCGTTTTCCATGTGTCGTCCACTTTCGATCCGGACGAATCAGGACTCCGGAATTTCCGTGCGCAAGACCCTTGACGTCGTCAACTCACTGTCGCGGGGCGGTGTGCTTCTGAGTAACTTCTCTCATCTGAGCCCGGATTCCCCAACTATCCTGAGTCGCGTCCGCGACGGCACCAAACCGCTGCCATGGGATAAGCTACAAACGATCACGCGGCTGAGCGATGACGGCGCGAAAACGTGGCGGCAACTCGAATCCGGCGAATTGACCGAGCCAATGGCCAACTATTTCCTGGATGAGGAAAACGGCATGCTGCTGCGTTACAATCGCAAGCCGCTTCCGGAAAGTGATCGCGAAAGCAAGAGCCAGGCTTACTACCAGCAAATCTCCTGCGACGCCGGGGTCACGTGGGGCCCGCGGCAGCCGTTGGATTTCGACGAACGCGTGCTTTGTTATTATACGATCGTCAAACTGCAAAGCGGCCGGTTGCTGTGGTTCACGACCGAGAACCGACCCGAGCTGAACTCAGATCCCTTGCTGTACAACAGCGATCTGTTCTTCGTGGTGAAAGCGTGGCTCGGCAGCTGGCGTCCTGACTTAACAGGTGTGGACTGGGAACAGGTCGCTAGCTTGCGTGTCGAACCCAGAGTGGGCCTCCAGGGCCTTGACGAGCCGTCGGCATGTCAGCTTCCGGACGGGCGCATCTTCGTGTTGTTCCGACAATGCGGCAGTCTCCCCAGCCAAACCGAACCGGGGTTCCCGAACGTCAAGCTATACAGCGTCTCTGAAGACGAAGGCCGGACCTGGAGCGAGCCCAAACCACTCACCTTCGAGGACGACAAATACGTCGATACGTCCGTCAGTTTCTCATCGGCGTTCTGCTCGACGAAGAACGGACGCGTCTATGTCATTCTCAACATTCTCAATCGCCCGTTTGAAGGTTGTGATCCACGTGTCTCACTGCATATCTCCGAGATCGACACGGACAGTTTCTCCGTCAAGCGGAATACGATTACTGTGATCGAAGAGATACATGAAGAGCACTGCTACGAAGTGGGTTATTCCAACTGGGAACTGCTGGAAGATCGCGACACAAAGAATCTGCTGCTGTTCATGAAACTGGAAAACACGCCTGTCTTCGACGGCTACGACTGGAACTCGTACCGATATGAGATTGAGTTACCGGAGTGACGATTTCAGTTTTACACTTCCGGCTCGGCCCACAGGTGATGTGATATCCGCGGTTTCTCGCTGCTTTTCTTGGCGATATTCGGGGCCATAGAACTGCTGACCCCGGAGATTCGCATGGACATCTACTTCCTACTATTGACGGCCCCAAACGGCAGCGATATGGTAGCCGGAAGAAGTTCAGCCCGTGCTCGATGGACTGGCCGGTGCATTTGCACAGTACATCCTCTGCGGCTCCGCCGGCTACTACATGCCCACGGACGTGACCCCGATCGACGAAGAACAACCGGTTTATGACGAAGCCGACAAGATCCAGAGCGAACAGTTGTTACTGAACAGCGCTGCGGACGGCGGTTTTACAGCGACCGTGATCCGGCCGCCGGTCGTCTACGGACCGTGCAACCCTATCACCAACCGCGAATCCAGTCTCTTTGCCCAGATCACCCACGAGCGGCCCGTGGTGCTGACCGGCACCGGCGCTTCGCTGCTCCACCCGATCCACGTCGACGATCTCGCCGCCGCCTTCGAACGGGCTGCGGGCAACGATGCTGCTGCCGGCCGGATCTATAATGTAGCCGCCCGCTATGCCAGTTCGCAAAAGGTGCTGGTCAGCACCATCGCCGCCGTCATGGGCATGCCGCTACAGCTGATCCTGACGGGGAACTGCCCGGTGGAAGACCGTTTTCTCGAGTCCCGTGACCTGTTCCCGTTTGGGCACGACTGTACCATCACCTACAACAGCGAGAAGATCCGTTACGGCCTCGGCTGGCAGCCGCAGTATTCCCTTCGTGACGGGCTGGCGATGACTTATCAATGGTGGTTGGACGAGGGGCTGGACAAGGTCGAGCCGAACTTCGAGCCGCAGGACGAACTGATCAACCACGCGACCTCTCTGGGTGCCGTGATTAGCTGAAACTCTTGATTAGATCAGGGTGAAAGATTAGAGTGATGAATTCCTCAACCCTAATCTTTCTCCCTGATCTTTCACCTTAATCTCAGAGCACCAGAACCTGAACCGTGTCACCCAACATTAGTCCCGACACCCTAACCTCCCACGAGACATACCATGTTCAGCAAGTTCACCGTTTTCACGCCGATTTTCTTGGCCCTCGTACTCGTCACCCACAATGCCCCCGGCCAGGCCGGGGCGGACATGGCCGGCGCCGAGGCCAAAGCAGAAGGCTGGGAACTGCAGTTCTCAGATGATTTCGGCCGCATCGAGCTCGGCGAAAACTGGAACGACGTCCACGGCAACTGGACGATCAAGAATCGCATGCTCACCGGCGACAGCGTCGCCCACATCGTCTCGAACTGGCGGTTCACCGGTGATGTGCGTCTCGAGTACGAAGCCATCACCGATTCGGAGAACCCCTGTGATCTGAGCGGTGTCTTGAGCGCACAATTTGGCAAGGAATCGAGCGGCTATTATTTCGGGCTTGGCGGGCAGAACAACAAGGAATCGTTCCTGATCGCGCGAACCGCAGTTGTTGAACGCGCCAATACCCGCATTGTGCCGGGCAAACGTCACCAGGTGGTCTGCCAACGTGAGGGAAAGAACATCACCTTCACCGTTGACGGCAACGTGATCATCTCATATGTCGACGACAAGCCGATCGACAAGCCCGGCTTCGATCGGGTCGGGGTGTCGGTCTATGCACCGGGGCGATTCGATTATGTGCGCATCTATACGAAGAACGACGGAAAGGCGATCCCGCCCTCAAAGTCGGCGCAAGCTGTACAAAGCTACGAAGTCACCGGCTTCGAAGTCGAAGATCCATTGTTCGAAGAACTTTTCAGCGATGCGCCCGCGCAGGATATCTTTCCCACGTACGGGACGATATATGGCGTTGGACGGGGCGGGGATGCGACTGCCTACGCGGAACGCACGCAGCGTAAGTACAGGGCAACAGCCAAACGCTTCGGCATGCGTTTTGTAGTGGATGAGACGTTGGACGAGGCCGCGAAGTACAATCTCGTTGTCTACGGCAATATGAGTGATCCGGAATTTGCCAGGCGCGGCATTCGCACCCAGAGCCGCGTTATCGAACCGCCGAACGGGCTGCCCCTCATCTCGCTTCCGGATGATTCCCTGCCTTATGTGTACGGCTCCCGCGGCTGGTTCTTCGACCCGCGATTCCTGGATTATATGGCCAGTGAAATCGAACAGCGGGCGAAGGACGGCGAGCAATGGGGCATCCCGCAATTCGACGAACTCTTTAGCTACTACGCCATCGAGCCGGTCCCCAAAGACAAGTGGTACAAGGAAGTTCATGAAGCAGAGAAGGAGATTCGTGAACAGTACGGCTTCGGCAAATTCGGCATGCCCGAAACCCACCAGGACGGCGGCCCGTTCCGGCGGATCGCGCACCGCAGGTGGGCGTCCGACAAACTGACGGAAGCCTTCGCCAAAGCGTACAAGGCGGCGAAAGCCGTCAACCCCGATATGAAACTCCTCGGTCCGACGCACGGCAGCAATGCAACGTCCGCAGACATGGAGGCCTGGGCTCCGTACTTCGATATTTTCGGCGGCCAGGTCTCCGGCGGCAGTTCCCCGGCTCTGCTGGATTGGGTGCGCCCGGGCTGCAATACCAAGCTCTATGCCGATCTGACGGGCAAACCGATCTGGATGATGGTTCACCTGTCCAAGGACCACGCGAAAGTGACGGATCCTGAATTCATCCGGGAGATGTACAGCCAGGTCTTTCGCAGCGGCGGGCAGGGGCTGTGGTTGATGAACACAGAATTCTTCGAGCGCGAGCTCGAGGATGCGCGCTTTGCCGAACCAGCCAAGTGGCGAGCCGTTCTCGAGCTCTCGCAAATGATCAGCAAGATGAAACTGCCGAAACTGCCTGAGCCGGACTGTGCCATCCTGTATGCATCGGACAGCACAAACACGACTCTCTATGGCGGCTTTTCCTACCACAATCATCAGGACGTCAATGCGTATGCAGTCGTCGGTCCCTGCCTGCGAAGCTGGCCGCAATTCGTCACTGACCGGCAGATCGACCGCGGCGACCGCGATCTCGGCGACTACAAAATTCTGTATATCCCATACGCCCCCTATCAGCGGGCCGAAGTGCTCGAGAAGGTCAAATCGTATGTCCGCGGTGGTGGCACTGTGGTGTGCACGGATTCCGACGCCTTCACGTGGAACATCAACGGCGAGAAGTTCGGCGCCCAATGGGATGAACTGACCGGTGTCCGCAAAACCGGCACGCGCGATGGCGCCGCTATCATGACAACCGTTCCCTTGGCAATACCGCCAATTACGCCCAACTCTCTCAACGCTGTGCCCCTCGAACTGGGCGCCCTCGCATCGGGAAGCCAGATCGAACTGTTGAACGAAAAGGTAATTGCCATCGCAGTCTTTGATGACGGCTCGCCTGCCATTACGCTGCACAACTATGGAAAGGGTAAAGTCATCTACTTCGCTGCCGATCCATTTTACGTCGTTGGCGACGGCAAGTCGCGACGTTCCACCGTCGCACAGGGGGCGCCGATCGTGCAATTCATCGAGGCGATCCAGAAGGTTGCCGGTGTGAAAATGGGGCACGACATCTGGCGGTTCACGTTGCCGCCATTTAACACAGATGTGTACCAGAAAGAAACAGACAAGTGCCTGACCAACAACTACATCTATGATGCAAACGACCCCCTGCTCGAACCGAATAATGTGGAATCCGGCGGCACCTATACATACAGCCGTGCTCCCTCGACATTTACGGACACAGGCAAAGTCGGCGAGTCGATTCCATTTACGAGCGGTCACCTGACCAACCGCCTGGCGGCTTTCGAAACCCGCACTCGTCGTGGTTCCAGGCCCAGCGCTCCCAAAGAACTGGACAAAATCACTGCGGAATGGATCGTTGGCTGGGACGACCCCGCGCCCATCGCGATTACCTTCGATCTGAAATCAGATCAGCCGCTTTCCTTTTGTCGATTGGTCTACTCCGGCACGATGCCGACGCTTGCGGTGAAAGGGAGCAAAGACGGGAACGAGTGGCTGCCGCTCGCCGAATCGGCGGAGCAGGTAGCCGGTGAAGATGTGAAAGATGTCCGGCTCACCTTGAACAAGGCTGGGGGAAAGCCCGGCGAGTATCGCCATGTGCTGTTCGATTTCGCTGCGCGCAAGGCCGGGGATACTTTTGAGTTGTGTGAAATAGAGATCTGGAGAGCGCCTGCAGGCGCGCCCGCTCCATGACGCTGGGGATAATCTGATCTTCAAGGAAATTCATCTTGCAGGAGTGACAAAATATTGCTATTATGTGGGATGTCACTTGTTGGAAGTCAATGGCAATAACTTTATGAACACAAATAAACGTACTGTTTCCAATCGCCAGGCTGCGATCAAGGAAAAACACTGCGTCAGGTTCACGCTGATCGAATTGCTGGTAGTCATCGCGATCATCGCCATTCTCGCGTCAATGCTCCTGCCGGCCCTGTCGCAAGCCAAGGAAAAGGCCAAGCAGATCACTTGCATGAGCAACCTGAAGCAGCTGGGACTTGGCTTCTTTTACTATGCAGATGATTACGGCGTTTTGCCGGCCACGAATCTGGGGCAGCCCTGGAATAAGGGAGATAAATGGATCAATCAGATGGTCTTCGGTGGGTCTGTGAATTGGCCAGCGGGCAATTCCAGCGCCGGTTATGCGGCGAACTCGGAGTCGAACTGGGGAGACAAGGGCGATATCGACCTGGTGAATAATACCTGGCAGAAGTTTGGCATTGCTACCGACGGCATGTTTCGTTGTCCTTCTCTGGATGCGCCCGGAGCGGGGACTTGGAATTGGGTCGCCGGTGCGGGCTACGGAGTCACTCAGTCGCATGTGATGAAGATGGGCCAAGGTACTCCGCCGGGGCCAAACATACCGCCGAACTACGTGAGCTACTCTCGAATGAGCCGGCCATCCGAGATTTGGCTGGTTGGCGACGCGCAGACTAACACCACCAGGATGTTACAAGTCGGTGGAGGGGCTACTAACACGTACTGGCACCGAGCGAATGACTGGGTGAATTGCCCGGACGGCGCGTGGCCATGTGACCCGTGGACCTCCGGTATCACAAGCAACGGCGAGGCCGCTGCCCGTCATACTCGAGACGGCATTGACGAGTATTCGGGCTTCTGCAACGTGTCTTTCGGCGATGGCCATGCCGAATCCTGGCGGTACGCTGCCCTCGTCGCCAACGAGAACAACATCTTCGCTCACGCCGGGATCCCGGACCGCTTCAGCAGCGTCAACGACGACTATTGATGGCAGGTCCCCGTCCTGAATGAGTGACGTCCGAACCCTGTCGGACAGGTTGCTTAGCCTCGATTACTGCCGAGCCTACGCGCGATTTCATCGATCTGCCCTGTTTGTCCGGCAACTCGATCTCGTACCGACATGAATTCCTACTGAGCCTGGAACCTGTCCGGCCTCATTCCTCGACGTACGGATGAACCTGCAGGTAGTTAAGCATGAGCGGCTGGCCAATTCGGCCGCCCGGTTCGCCGGGGCTCTTCCAGTCTGAGACGGTGAGCGTGGCGGTCGCGTCAGTGGCGCGAAACAGTACCCAGTGGTAATTCATCCAGGCGTGGGTCGTGGTGTCGTACGCGCCATACGAGTGCGCGTAGGAATTGTGGAAGACCGCCTGGAAGGATTTCTCGGGGAAGACCTCGACACCGGCCAATCCGATGCTCACCGCGTGTTCTTCCTTCTTCTTCAGGTTATTGTGCTCGCCCGTGATCATGCGAAAAGAGTACAGCCGGCCCGGCTCCAGATTCTTGATCGACTGCGAGATCTCGTTGGGCTTGCCGGCGTTGCGCACCATGACAAGGGCACTGTCGCCGCGTGGTGTATAGGGATAACGGCCTTGTAACCAGCCGAAGTGGATCTCATCGACAACACGTATACTGTCAAGCGCAGCGGGGGTGATCTTCCAGTGCTTTTTCGGGTCAGAAAAATCGCCGTCAGCGAGGTGGTGAGCGCTGTCGAACGGATCGGTCGCGGCGGGTTGCGACTCGCCGTTGATGCCGTAGTGGCGGTACAGCTGCGCGATCCAACGTGACGTCTCCTCATCGGCATAGTGGACGAAGTAGTTCATCAGGCCGCGTGTCGCCCAGAACTCCGGCTGAGTAGCGACAATTTGGAACTGCATGTCAAGGAAGGTCTTGTAGTTGGCCTGCGGCGCGACGTTGAGAAACTCGTTGGGGGTACACATGTAGCCGAAACACACGATCATGCTTTCGATCGAGCCGGGGCAAAGTGACCGGTAGCGTTCTGCAAAGGGCACGAGAAAGAGCCAGGCAATGTCGCGTGCCGCCTGCTCGGTGGCCGGGCAGCGCAGATATCGCTTCATCGCGAAAGCGCCGCCGGTGTCGACCAGCGCCTGCACGAGCTTGCGCCCGTCTTCACCGGTGAAGAGCCCGCCGACATACGGGATGTAATCGCGATTGGTGAATTTTGGCGAGGCGTGCAGCAGGCGTACCGCGCCGGCGTATGCCGCGCAATGCGGGCGCGAGATGCCGAACTCGTCCGCCACCACGCCGTCAAGCTCCGGATGCGTCATTCCCCAGGTCTTGGCGACGAAATCTGTCGCGCCGTCGACCGTGATCGGTTGCTTGTTTACTTCACGCGTCACCGGGGAATGCCCGACGATACGGCGGCTGGTGCCGCGGATTTCACGGAACAACTGCTGTAGCGGCCGCGGTGTTTTGCCGCTTTCTATCACCGTGAACGTGTTCACATGCGGCACAATGTGACGACGAATGAAATCTGCGTCGTAGGGAATCGCCGATTGAATGTGCGGCTCGGGGATCATGCTGTCGAAAACCAACTGCGGTATCGAGCGCACGATCAGTGAATCCACGCGCGTGCCGTTTCCGCGTGGTTTCAATGTCAACAAATGCTTGCCCGCCGGCAGAAAGAGCATCTGCTCCGGCTGCGCTACCGAGATGCCGTCAATCGCGACATCGACGTTGTACCCTTCACAGCGCACATGGATCCAACGGCGTTTCGGCTGCGTGAAGGTGAATTGTCGCTCGCCTGTCACCGCGATCCGCCGTTCATTGATCAGTTCCCAAACGAGGTTGTTCAGCACGCGCACGCCACGGAACATTTCGTCGCGCCCCGGCCAATGCACGTCGATTTCGGTGGGGTGCCCGATTTGCTCACCCTTCCCGTCGATCGCTGAGGCGGTGATCGTCAGATCCGCGGCTGGAAGATCCGCAACGTCCAGCGTCAGCAATATCGGCCGGCCATTCGGGTCGACAGGTGTTGTCGCAACGCGCTTGCCCAGCGTCGCGCGAATCTTGGCGCCCCTGGGCAAATCTCCCATCTGCGCACAGCGCGTGCGCAAGGCGATACGACCTGCTTCCGACTGGACGATTGGCTCCACGTCCGGGCGCGACAACAACGTCGGGTCATGTCCAAATGATTTGCTTTGTTCCCTGTACAATTCCAGCACTTGTCGGCGCGTCAGCGGCTGATTAAAGATGGCCACCTCATCGATCGATCCCCGGAAGACTTCCTCAGCCGACCACTGATACTTGCCGACAAACAATGACTGGCCGGCCAAGTCCATGACCATCGGCATGGCCACCGCCATCACGGGCTGGGCGTCATAGTAAAAGATCAACTCCGGTCCGTCTATGGATACGACCACATGCGTCCATCGATCGATGGGCAGCGTCGGCAGCTCCGTGGAGTAAGTGGTGTAACGACGCTTGCCACCCGCCCACAGGCGCAGCTCGTTTCTCGGTTCGCCCCACGCCTTGCGGGTGTCGAAAACAACAGCGAACCGGCGCGCACCGCTTTCTTCCTCGCGCCCCCAACTGAAGAGAGCACCATGCGGCGCCTCGGGTCGGCACCACAGCGCGATCGTGCCGGCGCGACTGAGGTCCAGATCCTGATGCGCGTCAATCACTAACGAGCCGCTCTTACCGTCAAAGCGAAGTCCCTGCGCCGCGAAAGTCGCGCCGCTGACCGTGCCGTGATGGCTTCGGCCGCTTGAATCTTCAGCGTTGCCATTGAGATGCCACTGGCCGACGGCGCGAGGCAACTGCGCGGCCGGCGCTGCGGAAACCATGGCTCCCATCAGGAGAAGGCTGTGTGTGATGGATTTCATTAATCGGCGTTCCAGTTAAGCCGGGAACTCGATCTCGTACCGATATGAATTCCAATCGTAACCGTCGTACACTGGACCGTTCTCGAGGTTCATGAAAAGATTCAGGTTCTTCTTGTCACGATCTTCGAGCATGCCCCAATTGGAATAACCCACCCCATGGGAGGTGTGTTCCTCGTGGACCGCCTCGATAGTTGACACCGTGTCGCGCCGGGCGCAGAACGTGTCCTGGTCGATCTCTGCAATATGCAGCACGTTCCGGGGCAGACACCCTTCGGTTGGCCGATTGAGAATGTTCGTAATGATGTACACTCGACCGTTCTTGGATGAACAGAAAGTCGAGCCGAAACTGGTCGAGGAGTAAACGTATTTCCCGTCGTCAAAGGTCAATGGTTTCGGGGCCTGCCATGTTTTTCCGTTGTCATCGGAGACGGAAAAGTGTTTGATCGACGGATAACCGGGGCCGTCCTGGCTGGGCAGGACGGTCGATTGACGGAAGATGGCGAATAGACGACCATCCGGAAGCTGGCAGGCCTGGGGCTCGCCGACACCCTGCGAGCCCATGTCGGACGGGATTTGCACGAGGCCGCCTTTTTCCCAGTCGAGACCGCTGCGATCAGGCCGCCAGGTCCCCAACCACGTCTGGCAGACAAAAAAGATGGCATCCGGCTTGGTG
This sequence comes from Lentisphaeria bacterium, assembly GCA_963580095.1. Lineage (GTDB taxonomy): Bacteria > Verrucomicrobiota > Lentisphaeria > JABSQK01 > CAJWLW01 > CAJWLW01. Next base: position 44,389 of record CAUZJQ010000005.1, read on the forward strand.
TTCCCCAGCGCACTGAGCTGAGGTCTGTTTTCCTCGATGATCCAGAACAGCTGGCCGTTCTGCAGTTTCATCAGGGTGAAGCAAACGATGTCTTCACCGAAACCCAATTTCTCGGCCTTCCCCCATGTCTTGCCTGAATCCGGCGACACCTGGATGACCAGTTTCTGCTCCGCGTGCTGCTCGATGGCTTTATCATTGTAGATCTCGCCGTCGCCGCGTGTCCGGTAGTGCCGGAGCAACATCCCGTTGTCTTTATCGAGGAAATAGTTGGCGACCGGATCGGCAAGCGGCCCGTCCGTGACAGTCTCCCAGGTCGCGGCACCGTCGTGACTGACGACAACATTCACGGGCCTGTCATGCGGTTGACATTGCCTGGTGCCGTCAAGGATCGTCGAAATAATAGTCGGTTCGCTGGGGCTGTGATAGGAATAATTGCTGGCCGTTATATAACCGCCGCTGACACTGCACTGCGCGTGAAAGGTCTTACGCACCGCGATTCCCGAATGCGCATTACGGCGAATGTACAACGGTCGGCAGCGGGAGAACGCACCCGGCTCGGCTGCATGTTCAATTGCCATACCCAGGGTCCGGATCATCAGCCCTGCCCAGTGAACCGGAAACTCGGGCTTGAAACAGCGCTCTCGCACGGTGAGTTCCACGAGCTCATCTTCCGGCGCCTTCCCGCCGGCAAAATGACAGATAATTTCCTTGCCGTCCTCTGAGACCACAAACGAGCCGGAGACAGCGTGCACCGCCTCGAGGCTGTCCAACTGTTGCAGTGCCTCATTGTCGACGTAAATCTGTCCCAGCGTCTCAGGCAGTACGGGGTCGGTTGCCGGCCGGACCTGCGTCGGGCCTATCGGCTCACCGGGATCATAGCCGCCCCGGTCGAACTCATAATTGACGGGGCAGGGCGCGGGAGTGCACGTCATTTCATAAGGATTATAGGCGTTCTTTTCGAAAAGGGATTTCGGCAGCGGGGCCTTAAAGACAGCTGGTCCAATCTCCTGCCACTCGGGATCGAAGACATCCGACCCTTTCAGGTATACCTCTTTGTCCGTCACTGCGGCGAACACAATCCAACTGCCCGAGATGTTTCGGTTGCCCTCGCGCACAATAGGCACCTGCTCGCGATAGATCCCCTCATCAATCAGGATCGTGTCGTACGGCTGCGCGACTTTCGCCGCGGCCGAGATCGTCTTGAACGGCTGCGCCGCGGTCCCCGGGTTCGAATCGTCCGCTTCCGGACGTTGTCGTGCAACGTGGTGGGTGCTCCCGAGCGGCCAGGCATTGGGCACATATTGTCTGGTCATTGCATCACTCCATAGTTTTATCCGAAACAGGCGAAATATTCAGCCCGTCTGTGTCGGGCCGATGCAGGATACTATTGGATTGTTCAGAGTTTCTTCCCCACCGAGAGAAGTTCGGCGGTGGCGATTATACTTTTCAGCCTTTATCCCAGGGCTGGTCACCAGTCACCCTGCCTTCTTGCCATGCACATCCGTCAGCCGCACTGGCTTGCCCCTCTTCTGGGCCAGCCGTGCCGCGGTCGCGATGGCTATGCACTCCACCATTTCGTCGTGGCAAGCCTGGGGTTTCCCGGTGCGGACCATCTTCTTGATTTTCTCCAGGATCTTCGCCGCGCCGTAGGGGAACTCGAAATCGCCGATGGCCGGCGAATGCACGGCTCCGCGCCCACTGTAGGCACTGGCATACATGGCGCAGTGAGGCGTCCCGCCGCAGGCGCAGTTGAGCACGACG
>CAUZJQ010000006.1:0-44855 GCA_963580095.1 Lentisphaeria bacterium
GGTCCATGAGAAAGAGAAAGTTCATGGGCAGAATAGTGACCTGTACATTGAGGTGTTAAAGGAATGTACCAGACTGTTCGCGGTGATCAAGGATTTGTATGTAAATCTCACATGAACCGTGGCCGCACCGCGGGGGGGCGATCGAGCTGTCCGGGCAAGCGCAACTCCGGGAACATGCTGAGTTCTTCCCAGGTGTCGGAGTTGGCGCACCAGATGATATCGGTTTCGGCGTAGAGTGTCGTGCCGTGAGCCGGCGGTGCCAGTTCGGGACGGTCGATCCAGTCGTGCCGACTCCAGACACCGTGCATGCGGTAGGCTTCGCCGGTGAGACAATAGTCGCGGTAATACGCTTCTAATTTCCCGTTGACGATGGAAAAACCTTCGCCGGTGACCGCCATGGCCTCGAGGTTTTCCCGACACTCCCATAATTCCACAGCACTCAGCGGTCGGCCGTCCTTCTGTTTGAAGCAAAGGTGCAGGGTCGGGTCGATCATCGCCCAGTTGCGATGCGCCTCGAGCCAGATTTCGGCAATGAAGTGGCCAGCCGTGTCGTTGATGTCACCTGTGGTTACAACAGCCCGCACCGGCAAGCGCATGGCGGTGGCAAACTGGATAAACGCAACCGCGTAATGCACACACATCATGGTCGGCAGCCCCTCGAGCTTTGGGCGGGTGTCGCCGTCGCCCCATGTCAGCAGGGTGCGGGCGTCCCAAGGCGCATAAAGACTGCCTTTGCTGTAGGGCCAGGCTTGTGCGAGGAATCCGGCAAGCGCCCAGGCCCAGTCCCATACCTTGTCCTTCTCCAGCTTCCTGAGGCTCTCAGGCAGCAGGGCCAGCCATTCTTCCGCCGTGGCCTCGATCAGCGGGTCGCCGTAACTGGGCAAACGCTGCCTGCCGAGGGTAGCGTCCGTCTGCACCCGCAAGCGGATCAGAGGGCAGCAGCTCGCAGGCTCCATAGCCAAGTCCCAGCCCGGCTGCGGTAGTGCCGTCAAGTCGTTGGCATCGATGCAGACATGTGCTCCGACGTCCTGGCAGCGCAACCATTGCACGCGACCAACGACGTCGGTATCCAGCTCGCAGCTCTGACCGTTGAGCATGATTTTGAACGGCGCCGCACCGGCATCGTTCTTCTGTGCCCTCGACAAAAATTTCGGCAGACTCCACTTCCGGTACAGAAACTACAACACGCACGATCGCCGGTATATCGCATGGATAGAAGCTGCCGGGTTCGAGTCGTCCGTTTTCGGCATGGAAGAGAAGGCCGTTCATATGAATTGGGTTTGATGTGTTGCGATGCCGTGCAAACATATAATATATCGCGTCTGTCGCCGGCTGGCACATCGCACAAGTACATATCACGTAGACGTTGCCAGGCCCCGGTCGCTCCTGTAGATTCCGCGTTAACACTATAGTTCATCCCAACCGCTCGGAAGCAGCGCAAGCACGATCATGCCTCACAGCGACCGCCATACGACACATCAGTTCGGTACTTTCGCGGGCGTGTTTACCCCATCGATCCTGACGATCTTCGGGTTAGTCATGTTCATGCGCTGCAATTTTGTCGTCGGACAGGCCGGCATCCTCCACAGCCTGGCGATCCTCATCCTGTGCATCGGCATCACGTTGCTGACGGCACTTTCGCTGGCGGCGATCTCGACCAATACACCGGTAGCCGGCGGTGGTGCTTATTTTCTGATCTCCCGCGTGCTGGGGCCGGGGTTCGGTTCGGCGATCGGCATCGCGCTGTTCCTGGCACAAGCGTTGTCCGTGCCATTTTACATCCTCGGATTCGTCGAATCGATGGTTACGAGTTTTCCGGCTCTGAAGGAGTTTTTTCTGCCGCTGTGTCTGCTGACGCTGGTCATACTGTTTGCAGTTGCCTGGATCGGGGCGGAGTGGGCATTGAAGCTGCAGTTCGTCGTCCTCGCCGTGCTGTGCATCGGAATCCTGTCATTCATGATCGGCGCCTGGATGCGGTTCAGCAGCGAGCAGATGTGGGTCAACTGGCAGCCGCAGTACCAACAGGGAGAGGATATCTGGGACATGTTCGCGATTTACTTTCCGGCGGTAACCGGGATCATGGCCGGGGTTAACATGTCTGGCGACCTCAAGGATCCGGCACGGTCAATCCCCCGGGGCACGCTGCTGGCGGTCATGGTCAGTTTAGTTGTCTATGGGCTGCAGATCGTCATTTGCGGTGGCATGGCGTCGGCCGAGGCGCTGCGGCAGGATCCGTTCAAAATTCTGGTGACCAATGCCGTCGCGGGCACCGGCTACCTAGTCATCGCGAGCGTTTTCTGCGCGACATTGTCGAGCGCCATCGGCTCGAAACTCGGGGCGCCGCGGGTGCTGCAAGCGCTTGGGCGCGACGGTGCGCTGCCTGGTCTGGGGCTTTTTGCCCACGGCACGGCGCACGGCGACGAACCGCGGCGGGCGCTGGTCGCCACGCTGATAATCGGCGCCATTGTGCTGGTGCTGGTTGGCGACAGCAGCGAAGGCGCCGGGCTCAACCTGTTGGCCGGCATGGTATCGATGGTTTTTCTTTATACCTACGGCATGACCAATCTGGCGGCATTCGTCGAGTCATTCGGCGGCAACCCGTCATTCCGGCCGCGGTTCCATCTGTTTCACTGGACAACGGCGCTCGCCGGCATGATGGTCTGCGTCTGGGCCGCGGTCATGATCAATACGGCGGTCGCCATACTGGCCTTGGCACTGCTCGTCATCCTTTTCCTGTTGGCTCGGCGGCAGGTACTGGCGGAAGGCTATGGTGACGCCCGCCGCGGCTTCGTCTACCAGCGTGTACGCAACAACATGCTGATGCTAGAACGCATGCCGGTGCACCCGAAGAACTGGCGCCCGACGATTCTTGTATTTTCCGGCAACCCGCGCGCCCGGCTGTCGCTGGTCACCTACGCCGGCTGGCTGGGCATGAACTGCGGTATCATCTCCGTCGTCGAGGTGCTGGTCGGCGAACTCAGGGACATTTCGGCCGATCAACAGGAGGAGGCACGCGAGCGACTGGCCCAGTTTGTGACAGAAAACCACCTCGACGTCTTTCCCGAAACCGTGGTCATGAGCAATTTCGACCGCGATCTGTCGCTGTTTCTGCAGTCGTTTTCCATAGGTCCGATCAAACCGAACATCGTACTGTTCGGCTGGGTCCATGAACCCGATCGAGTCCAACCGTATTTTCAACATCTGCGCACAGTTGAGCGTCTCGGAAAAAATATTGTCATCGTCGTCGACCGCGGTCTGCTGGTAGTCAACGACCGGCGGCGAATCGACTGCTGGTGGCGCGGCCAGCGAAACGGCTCGCTGATTTTCATCCTGGCACATTTGATCCAGAAGAACGAGGACTGGCACGGTGTTCAACTGCGCGTGCTACGGCAGGTGCGCCACGCCGATGAAGTCGCCGGTGCTCACGATGAACTCGCGAAAATTTGCGAGGCGGCTCGCATTGACGCGGAAATCGAAGTACCCGTTTCCGAAGAGCCCTTTGCTAAAGTACTCCGGCAGGAGTCAAAGGACGCGACTCTGATCCTGATGGGCTTCATCGCTCCGAGCAGTGCAGTTGAACTGGCTTTCCACGAGAGCCTCACCGAAAATCTCCGCGACATGCCGAGCACTATCCTCGTATCTTCGGCAGGCGAAGCGGATTTACTCGCCTGATCCTATGGCCAGACACAAAACACGACCTACCGCTAATGCCGAGGACACCGCGGCTGTGAAACGTCTGCGCCAACTGCGCAGCCGCCGCGAACGCGACCGTACCGGCACCTTCTACATCGAAGGCAACCGGATCGTCGCGCAGGCTCTCGCCTCCGACTACGAAATTGTCGAAGGTGTCATCGCACCGGATCTACTCGCCGGCGGCCACGCACAAAAAACGGCAACGGCGTTGCAAGCCAGCGGCGCTCCGGTCACAGAACTTTCGCGCCAGGCATTCGAAAGCATTTCGTACAAAGAGAACCTGCAGGGAATCGGCGCGGTGCTCCGTGCCCGCCTCGAGACTCTCGACCCGGTAGTGCCGAGCTCCGACGAATTCTGGATGGCACTGGACAACGTCGGAAACTCCGGAAATCTCGGGGCGATTATGCGGACGTGCGACGCGGTCGGCTGCGCCGGCATCATTCTGTTGGGGCACACGACGGATGCATATCACCCGGCGGCTGTTCGTGCCAGCATGGGCGCGGTGTTCGCACAGCGACTGGTGCGCGCAGAGTTCGATGCCTTCGTGTCCTGGAAACAAACCTCCGGCTGCCACGTTTTGGGAACTTCCGGTGGGGCCTCGCAGTCGTATCGGAAATTGACATATCCGCGCCCCTGCATCCTGCTGATGGGCAGCGAACGCCTGGGCCTGACCGAGACACAACAGGCGGCCTGCGACCAGGTGGTCAGCATCCCGATGATCGGCACTGGCGACTCGCTCAACCTGGGGGTTGCCGCCAGCATCCTGCTCTATGAGGCATTCCACCAGCAACACGTAAAAAGATCTCCTTGAATGTAAATCCATGCCGGCGGCAGGGAATCTTTTACTGGCAGGTTCCAGTATCACACCGCTATTCTTGAACCATCCATGCCCAGCGTTACGTTCAACCAAACTCCGACCTGATCAGCCAAAAGGAGATCGCCATGCACACCATTCCCCGCACCTTTCTTACTGTCACGGTTCTGACACTTGCCGCTCTGACAACAGGCGGGCAAACATTCGAGAACGTCACGGCGGCAATGGGACTGTCGCCCGACAATAGCGGAGCCTCGTGGGTCGACGTCAACAACGACGGCTGGGTTGATCTCGTGGCCGGCTCTCTGTGGCTCAACGAGGAAGGAAAAAAATTCGTCAAAGCCGGCGGCGGCGGTTCGCTGTTGAGCTGGGCGGACTTCGACAATGACGGCAATCTCGATTGGTTCCACGCCGGCGGCGGCGGCATTGGATTCGGCAACGGCGACGGCACCTTCACCGGTAGTAGTCTACCGTCAAAGCCCGCGGACATCTGCGACGGCGGCACCTGTCTGGATATCAACGGCGACGGATTTGTCGACGTCTACTGGACCGGCTACGAAAACTGGGGTGTCGTCAACGGCTACCCCGATTCGATTTTTCACAACAAAGACGGCCGGAACTTCGAACTTGTCTGGACGCAGGAACCGCCCGTGTTTCCCGGTCGCGGCACGACGGCGGCCGACTACAATAATGATGGCGCCACAGATATCTATGTCTCGGACTATCGGCTGTGCGGCAACCTTCTTTGGAAAAATGACGGCAGCCTCAAAGCACCGGGGATCGTCTTCGCATCTATCGAAGCCGGGGCCATGGGCGGTCCGGGAAACCAAGGCGGCGGCCACAGCATCGGCGCCAGTTTCGGCGACCTCGACAGCGACGGCTACATCGACCTGTTCGCCGGCAACTTCGCACACGGCGGCCAGCCGCAGTCCCAGTGCCTACGCAACCGTGGCCCGGAACACGGCTATGCATTCGAGAACAAGGGAACGTGCGGCGTTGTTTATCAGGAGTCCTATGCCTCGCCGACGCTCGGTGACTTTGACAACGACGGCGACCTCGACCTGTACTTCACGACAGTGTACGGGCACAACCATTCAAAACTGTTCAAGAGCAACGGCAATTGGGGCTTTTCCGAGGTCACTGGTCCGGCCGGACTCGGCGGCATGCCGCCGACTTCTCAGGGGGCCTGGGGTGATTTCGACAATGACGGCGATCTGGACCTGGCGACCGGCGGCCGGTTGTATCGCAATTCCGGCACCGGCAACAACTGGCTGAAGGTACGACTGCAGGGCAACGCTTCGGCCGGATCAGGAGCGGGCGGCAAAGTCAATCGGGCCGCGCTCGGCGCTATTGCACGAATCAAGGTGGGCGAGAAGACAATCACCCGTCATGTCGAGAGCAGTACCGGGCGCAGCAACACGAACGACATGACGCTTCACTTCGGGCTCGGCGAACACGAAGAAGATGTCGAAATCGAGATCTCCTGGCCGTACACGAAGAAGAAACAGATTGCCACAGCCAGCGTCAACACCACAATCACGGTGGTGTGTTCGGTGACCGACGATTAATCTCGGGGACCTACTCCCAGTATGCCGCTCCGGGCAGGCTACCGTCCATGACGTAGCCACCGTCAATCGTCAAGTCCTGACCGGTCATGTAACAGGCGTCATCACTGGCCAGGAAGACAGCGCCGGCGGCAATCCATTCCGCCTTGGCGATCTCTTTCGCGGGGACCCGCTCGTACAGTGATTTGACGACCTGCTCGGTGTACATCGGGTTGGTCAATTCCGTGTATGTTGCCCCTGGTCGAATGAAGTTGACGGTGATCTTGTGCGATGCCACTTCCGAAGCAAGCGTCCGGCAGAACGCTTCGATACCGCCCTTCGCCGCGGTGTAGTGGCCGCAACTGGGTTCACTGAGCACGGCATGGATACTGGAAATTGCGATGATGCGCCCGCCGTTACCCTGCCTGATCATCTGCTGCGCCCCGGCCTGCGAGCACAGAAACACACTCTTGAGATTGTTGCGAATGATCAGATCCCACTCGTCTTCAGCCATGTCAACGATGTTACTCTGGCGGATGATGCCGGCATTACACACCATAATGTCGACGCCGCCGAGCTCGTTCACTACCTGGTCCATCGCCGTGCTCACGTCCCTGGACATACCAACGTCACACCGAACGGCACAGGCTGAATGGCCGGCCTGGCGAATACCGGCGGCGACTTGCTCGGCGGTTTCGAGATTGGTATCGAGAATAGCAATGTTGGCGCCTTCAGCGGCGAAGCTGTTCGCAATGGCTTTACCGATGCCGCTGGCAGCACCGGTGACGACAGCGTTTTTTCCCTGCAGTTTCATCTTTCCCCCTCCTCGTTGGAACCACTCAGCATCATGGTCTCGGGCAGTTGTGAAATCAAAATCGCAGTGGCGCGATCAATCATTCTTGCTGGAACTGGCGGCAAACGCCTCACCCACGGGATCCTGCAGCAGTTCAGCAACCTGCTCATCGGTCAGCGCCGGCGACGGGCTGAAGTGCGTCTTGCCGGGGATGCCGTGAATATTCAGCAGCGCACTGCACGTTGCCATGACATTGCCGAACCGCGTCAGCATTGTGCGCAATCGAGTGATCCGCTGCTGGTATTCGGCCGCGACGTCCCAATCCTCGACCGCCGCAGCGTCTCGCAATGCCTGAAGCCAATGCGGCGCGATCGAGTAAATGCCGTCGAGCAGTTCCTGGAAGCCGGCGCGCAGAAGCACATCGGTGATTTCGGGTTCCGCGATGATCACGCGGAACTCAGGATCCAGTTGATCCCTTACCTGGCGAGTGAAGGCGAAGCGACCCGAGATCTTGGCGCCGTGGATGTTCGGATGTTCCTGCAGTTCCAGATAGGTGTCCATGCTGAAGTCGACACGGGTGATCGCCGGCAGGTCATACAGGTAAACCGGTGCCTTGGCGACGTCCGCCACAGCCTTGTAATAATCAACGAGCTGCGTCGCTGTCGGCAAAATAAAGAAAGGTGCGAGAACCACGACACCATCTATGTCGAATTGATTGACGAACTCGAGGCGTTCTTTTGTCCGGCTGTACGACGTATCACCGACGCCGACAAGCACCTCACCCTTGCCGGCAGACAGCTCGACTGACTGCTGCACCAATTCGCGATAGGTGCTGTCGCGCAGCAGCTGCATCATACCCATCGTGCCGCCCACCAGAACACCTTCGATCCCGTGTTCAAATTGGTCCGCGATATGCGCTTCCAGCCCTTCGGAATGAACGCTCTCGTCCTCTGAGAGCGGCGTGCAAATCGCATTTATGAAATACCCAGAACCCATGATGATCTCCCATTCATTGTTTGCGCCGAAGGGCAGAATATAGTCGTAAACTGGCCATATGCCTGATCACATGCCCAACTTGAATCATTCACAAATTTTATGCTCGCTCACTCAGATAACGCATCTCGTCACTCTTACGGCAAAAATTTGTGAATGGTCCAAGTTCAAGAAAAAGGAGTTCGAACGGGCACTTGGCTGCCCGGCGCCTCCGCCGACATGCCTAAAGTCCCCAGTGATTCGCCAGTTCACGTGTAATGCGGGCGAGTTCCTCGGGCGTCTCATCATTGCGGCCATGCCCTACCTCAAACGTCCAGGGCCCCGTGTAACCGATCTCGACGAAGGCAGCACGGATGTCGTCCCAGTTGAGTCCGCCGTGGGTGGGCGGCCAGTGGTTGTCTTGGGGATCGTCGTAGTCGACGTCCTGAAGATGCGTACCGGCCAGGCGCGAACCGGCTGCGACAATCTCGGCGACCGGATCGTGTTTTGTGGTCCACGCGTGGCCGGTATCGATGACCAGTCCGAGTGCATCTGCCGGGTAAGGATCCACGAGCGGGCGTAATTCCTTCATCGTAAGGAATGGGTACAGGCAGTCGTAGGGTAAGTTTTCCAAAAGTATGCGCACCCCGACCTCGGCAGCTACCGGAACCAGATCATCCAGGGAACGATGGACGGCATCCGCAATAAGCTGTGGCGTATCCGGATGATCCGCTGCGGGTACAAATCGTGGGTTTGGCACGGGATGAATGATAATATCGGTAGCGCCTATTGCAGCTGAAAAGCGAAGGTACGCGGTAAGAACGCCCACTTTTTCACGACGCCAACCCTCCTCCGGGGCGCCGAGGACATTGCGAGTGAGCGGCGCGTGGACGGTCCCGCCAGCCAACCCGCGGGATTCCAGGCGAGCGCGAAAATCGGTCAGTGCCGGCCCGCTTGGCGGCTCCGCCAGATGGGGCGCCTGACCGAGGATTTCCGCCTGGTCAAACCCGGCGACGGCGATGCCATCGAGCGCTGCATCGACATCCCGGTCGCTGAACCCCACGGTGCTGTAACTGATCTTGCTCATAATCTCTTGTCTCCTGTTATTCTCCCCTCCCCCGGGGGGGGGGCAGTGTCATTCATCGATTTCGTCTTTCCACTGTGAAAACAGGTCGATCACTTCCTCCCTGCTGCTATAGGCTTTGTAAACCAGGCGGCTGCGCAGGTGATATTCTTTGCCTGTTTCGACATCGTCGATAACAAACTGGCAATCCCAAGCCGGATTATAGACCCGCTTTTCTTCGTTGTGATCACCGCCGGTCGGTGACATGGTGAGCCGAACCGGCGATGTCTGATCGAACATCTGCAGGTACAGCATGTTTCCGTCGTGCGGTCTCCCGAACACCAGCGGCAGATCGAATCGGCGATCGCTGAATGCATGGGCCAGACTCCGCGCGTTGTAGGAACGATCGGCGAGGCCGAACCGTGGTTCATCGATTGTCGAATGACACACGGTACTCCCCGTGCCGTGCATATCCGGGCTCAGGCAATTCCAGAATCCATCCGGGTTGATAAAAAAGAGGCACGGGAAATCCGGCGCATTGATGTAGCTCGCCCAGAAGAATCCGAACTGTTTTCCGGCCCTTGGCGGTTGATGCAGTTTCGCCGTGAAATGGAAGTCAATGATATTGGGTTCCTTGACCTCGAAAATTGTCGTCGACTCGACATGTGTCTGCGGTGTCCGCGACTGAGCGAGTCGTACTGCACGGTCGGAAATACGTTCCACCTGCATTGGATGGTGCCTGGGTTCGAACGTATCGCCTTCCTGGTCGGTAGCGAACAGCCCGTCCATCAGGTGTTCCAGATTGAGACCGGCATAGCGTGGGACAAAACAGTTGCGTTTCTCGTGGACACTGGTCAATGACCAGATGCCATTGAGGTCGGCGCGATGACTTGGATGCGCGGCATCGCCGGCGTCGTTGTCACCGACGACAACTTCGAGCTCGGTGGTATGAACAACTTCGTAACTCATGGACATCGCCCGGGATCATCGGCATCATGCCGGGTCCAAGCCCTCGCTGATTCCGATCATGCGGCCGGCCTATCGCACAACATCCCAGTACAGCTGGTAGGCCGGCGGCAGCCCCAGCTGGGCTCTGAATACGGCATTGCCATACGATGAATGTCCATCCGCCCAGAGTAGATTCAAGCCGCCATTGTGCCGGTCGCCGTAGTTGTTGATTGCTCCCAGCGGGTCACCCGACCCGTCGCCCCGCGTCATGCTTGAACTTGAGCCGTCATCGGACTCGAGCCGATGCTGTGTATCAATGAAAGTGATCGTGGCGCTGGGGTTCGTGATGCCGCCAAGTTTCACATAAAAATTATAGCCGATGCCCAGTTCCCAGTAGTTGTATCCACAGGAAGGGTTGTCGCTACCATTGTTGCATTCGGCATAGTGCTTCCAATTGCCATTGAACTCCTCGGTGTCCGAGGGGCATCTCCATGGGCTGTCCGGATTCAGGAACGCGCCCCGTTTTCGCTTGTATCCCAATGCGAGTTGACGACAAAACCTTCATTGTCATCCGTGTACATGAGCCATCCCAGGCCCAGTTGATTCTGGTTGTTGGTGCAAGCGATCTGCCGCGCTTTATCTTTGGCCTGATTTAAGGCCGGCAGCAGCATCGCCGCCAGGATGGCGATGATGGCGATCACGACCAGCAGTTCAATAAGCGTGAAGCATGCTCGACGAAGCAGCCGCGGAACCGTTGAGAGTTCGACTACCATGAGTCGGCCGTTTGCAGCTTCTGGTTGTTGCATAATTATCCGGCTCGGGCTTGTGATCGTCGCGGCATTCAGTATACTCCAGACCATGCCGATCTGCAATTCCTCATCACTGTCGCATCGCCGTCGCAATCAGGAAACGGGACCCCTGTACCCAAAGCATCCATGAGCGAACACTGGTACGACAGACCTTTACGAATCGCTGCCCTGCAATGCGATTTCGAAGCGGGCCAGACGCTTGAAGTGGCGGATAAATGGGCCGGCGCCGGTTTCAATGTGGAGCAACTGTTCCATCCGATGGCGGACTCCTACTCGGCGCTGTTCGACATTGAGCACCACGCTGAAATCCTATCGGATTACCTGGCGCGGGCGCAGCAGAATAATCTGCGCATCATCCTCTATCTGAACGTGCACATCCTCGGCCCAACGCTTGCATCCCATTGGGAAGACTGGGCCCAGCGCGCGGTCGACGGTTCCTGTCCCAAGCAGTACGAAACCTATTACGTCTGCTGCGTCAACAGTCCGTGGCGCGATCACTTTTTTTCGGTCATCGACTCATTGGCAACTTTCGACATCGATGGAGTGTTCCTCGATGGTCCGATTGTAATCTCCGGCGGCTGTTTCTGTCCGCACTGCCAGGCACGGTATACGTCCAGGTATGGCGGTGACCTTGTCGAGGGCGAGCATCAATCGAAATTCATCGGGGAGAGCCTGCACGAGTTTCTCCGTGAATCCTACAGCCGGTTCAAACAACACAAGCCGGACAGCATTTTTTACATCAACCTGCCGATCACTGCTTCGCAGGCGAAGTATCTGTCTCCGGTGGATCAGTTGCCGTACAACGATCTTGTCGGCAATGAAGGCGGTTTCATGTTTTATGAGCCGCCACGGGATGCCTATCTCTGGCGCAGCAGCATAACTGTCAAATTGCTGGAGGCACTGGCACCGGACAAACCGCGGGTGAACTTCATGGCAGCCGACCAGAAACCCTGGTCCTGGTACATCCACACCCCGGCGGAAACCAGGCTTTGCATTGCATCGACGGTTGCCAACGGCGCCAACATCTGGTACGGGCTGCATGGCGCCAGCAGCTTGTTGGATACCCCGGGCGGCAAGGCTGCTACCGGGCTGATGCGCTTCCTGGCGACACACGAATCGTACTATGTTGCGACACGCTCAGCGGCCCGGGTTGCCGTGCTCTATGCCTACGCCACGGATTATCAATATCGGGTCAGCAGCGAGACGTCCGATTTCTATGGGGACGCTGCGGAGAAGAGCAAGTTGTACAGCGGCAACTTCACAGAAGCATTACACGGCTTCTGCGATGTACTCTCACGCTCGGGCATCCCCTACGACTTGGCCACCGATCTGGATCTGACCGCCGACCGGCTGGCCGGGTACGATTGTCTGCTGCTGCCCACCTGCGCCTGTCTGTCGGACGAATCCGTCGATGCGATTCGGGAGTACGTGAAAAATGGCGGTGCCATTGTCTCGAGCCATGACACCTCGCTGTATACAGAAAGCGGTGAGGCCCGCACGGATTTCGCTCTGGCAGACGTTTTTGGGGCAAGGTATGCAGGACGCATAATGCCGTACAATAATTTCAATTATTTCTCGATCTGCAGCGAGCATCCCTTAGTGGATCACATCGATATTCCGCTGTTGCCGGCACCGGAATCGGTGGTCGACGTGACGCCGGCGGAGTCCGCAAATGTGCTGGCAAAATTTCACGCTGTGCAAGCGGGACGATATGTGCCGCTGACCGAACCGGCGCGGCCGGCGATCATTCACAATCGATTCGGCAGCGGGCACAGCCTCTATCTGGCTGGCACTTTCGGTGAGATGTGCGCGCACTACGCGCCGCCGGAGTACCAACAGTTGCTGAAAAATGCCGTCGCCTATTTCTCTGAGAAAAGCGTGTCGTTGCAGGGCGCCATCGGCAATGTCGAGGTGAGTGTGCGCCGGCAGCACAAGCGGCTGCTGATTCATCTCGTCAACTATGCGGGCCTGCCGCCGCGGCCGTTTACAGCGATCGCGCCGCAACGCGGCTTGCAGCTCGTATTGCCGGACGCCGGCGCAATCGAAGCGCCGCGGGCGCTGGTTGCCGATCAGGTATGCAGGTACGAGGTGCACGGCGATGCGGCGATCGTGAATCTACCCGAGTTGCGTGACTACGAAGTTATTGTTGTCGAACAGCGATAGTGTTCTGTTAAATTAATTTTATCGGGTATCTTTCAACCTTTTCAGAACACAACCGCATAGTGCGGAAAAAGCGGTACCGGGTCAACATGTCGACAGTTTGGCAGGAAAAAGGGTTTGCGGATTTTGTAGACGGTACATTCGGCAACGGCGGACATAATATTTATGTGTCTCGTGCCGGTGTGCTGCAACGTATCCATCAATACGACTTCAACAAAAATGGCTACATGGATCTGCTGTTCTGCAACAGCCAGAACCACCTCGAGACGGCGCCGGCTTATCTGTACAGCGACCCGCTGAACGATCAGACGCCGATGACATTGCCATCTGACGGGGCCCGATCGGGCGCCGTCGTCGATCTGAATGGCAACGGGTACAATGACCTCGTCCTGGGCATGTTCTACAATGGCAATCGATTCGACTTGAACGCCATCATTTACTTCGGGTCCCTGGCGGGTTACAGCGAGAACTATCAGCAACATCTGCCGGCCCCGGAATGCTACTCTGTGGCGGCAGGTGATTTTAACGGCGACGGCAAACCGGACCTTGCTTTTCTGTGCACGCACGGTCTGCGGGTGTTTTATCAGTCGTCCATAGGGTTCGAACCGAAGCGCTTTGTTGACCTGCAGGTCGAAGGGCGTCAAATCACGGCCGTCGATCTGGATGACGATGGCTATGCCGACCTGGTCGTAGGCTCAGCGGATGGCAGTACACGTGTCTATTGGGGTGCCGACGACGGCCTGGATCCGAAGCGGAGCATTGGGGTTCCGATCGAATCCGGCGGCGAACCTGTCGCGGCTGTCGATCATGAAGCAGCATCTGCCGAGTACGTTGCGGAACCGGATCCACTCACACAGGTCATCTCTCTGTGCGATGGCTATCTGTTAGTTGCACCACTGCCGAACTGCGTGGTGTTCGTTCCGATCCGCAAGGATCGCAGCTTCGGCCCATCCTGGACCCTGGCGTGCCGGCAGACAATGTCCGTGGCAGTCGGCGACATCAATGGCAACGGGTCCGAGGATCTCGTTGTTGCGTGTCGCGACAGCGTCGAGGGCGGTGAGTGTTCCTGGATCTATTGGGGTGGAGAAAATGGCTTCGATGCCGAACGTCGAACTGCGCTGCCGACTGATCGCGCCTGCGATGTAGCGGTCGGAGATATCAATGGCGACGGCTGCGATGACATTGTGATCTGCCAATTTCACACCTCTGAATCGTTCAGCGTGCCCTCCCTGCTTTATCGCGGCTCTCCCGAAGGCGCGCGGAAGGCCCCGATCAAGCTGCCGACCGAAGATGCCCGCAGAGTCTTTCTGATCAACACACCGACGGAAGAACCGCCACAGGTGTTCTTTGTCAATCACTTCGGCGGTAATAAGTTGGGCAATATCAGCCCGGCTCTGTACTTTGGCGGTCCCGACGGCTATGTCGCGGATCGTCGGAGTGACATTGCCGGATGGGGCGCTGTCGAGGCGATGTGTTGCGACATCAATGACGACGGTTACGCAGATATTGTCCTTGCGAATTGTGCCGAAAATTCCGTCAGTCTCGATCCGGGGTCTTTCGTCTTTCTGAATAGCAAGGATGGATTTTCACACGAACCCAGTTGGACACTGCCGACATCGCGGGCGCACGGCGCATGTTGCGCGGACCTCAATCGCGACGGCTATCTCGATCTGATCTTCAGCGGTTGGGACAACCCGGAGTTGCTGATTTTTTACGGCAACGCCCAGGGTTTCGATACGGAAAATCCCGATCGGATTGAAATGACACAGGACGGTGTCACCTACAGCAGTCCGCGCTGGATTCATCTTGTTGATCTCAATAAGGATGGCTGGCTCGACCTGGTGGTGCCGCAGGTCCTTAGCGATCGGAGTTTTATTCTCCAGGGCGGTCCGGAGGGATTCAGCATGGACCGTTGTCAGACGCTCTCGGTAGAGCGCCCAGCATGCGCCCGCTCCGCGGATCTCACCGGCAACGGTTATCCGGATCTGATACTCGGCGGGCACGTTCCATCGCGCGGGCTGCCCCATGATTCCTTCGTATACATTTATTGGAACGGGCCCGAGGGCTTGAGTGAAGATCGACGCTGCATGTTACCCGCCAACGGGATCAACAGTATGGCGATCGCGGATTTCAACAACAACGGCAGGCTCGATCTGTATGTCGGCTCGTACGCCGACGGCAAGAACCGAGATCTCGATTCGTACATCTACTGGAACCGCCCGGGCACAGGTTTTTCCGCGGCCGATCGAAAGCGGCTGTTCACCCACTCGGCGTCGGGCTGCGTTGCGACAGACTTCAACGAGGACGGTTGGATCGATCTGGCCGTGGCGAATCACAAGCTCTGGGGCAGTCACCAGGGGTATTCCGAAGTCTGGTGGAATGGTCCCGACGGATTCGACGCGCGCCGTACAACGCGCCTACCGACTTCCGGGCCGCACGGGATGACTTCCGTTGAACCGGGGAACATCCTTGACCGTGGGCCGGAGGAGACCTACGAATCAAGTCTTTTCAAGTTGCCCGATGGTGCCACAGCCATCGGGATCTCGTGGCAAGCAGAGGTTCCATCCAAAACCTGGGTGAAGGCACAATTGCGTTTCGCCGAAACCCGCGAGGCTCTGGCTGCCGCCGATTGGCTTGGACCGGCAGGTGCATCGAGCTGGTTCGACAACGGCGATGCCGTCGATGCCATGGCCTTCACCGGTCATTGGCTGCAATACCGATTGGCACTCGGCGCTGCCAACGCACTCAGCACGCCTCGGGTAACGTCAGTTGAAGTGGCATACGCTGGGTGAGAGATGAGCCGTGAACGCAATGAGAAACGCCGAGCTGAACAAGGTCCCAAACGGCGGCAAGCGCTCCAGGACACCGGGGTTCCCGATTTGCTGTAAGCTGACAGTCGGCAGCGTTTAATCTCTGTGAAAATTCTCTCTATCTCTCCAGGTCCGGCGATTCGCTCAGAGTTCCTCGTCTCGTTCCTGCTCAGCGAGTTGTTCGACCGCCTCTGCGACTGGGCCCGGATCCAAGAAGAAACGTCGGCATCCGAACCAGATCCTTCTGTCCATCCCCCTATTTACCCGCCATTCCGTGGAAAGCTCTACTTTGTTTTGATGGATTTTCGCAGATCAAGGTAAACCGTCGTAAGCATGGCAGTGTCGGTGCTGTAGGCCAGAAAACGGATACCATGCTGGATATAGTTTTCCGCCTGCTCCGGAGTCACGGCGAAGTTGCCGACGGCGACCCCTTTCTCTTCCGCCCGTTTTATGATGTCCTTTAATGCATCGATGACACGGACGTCGGTAACCTGCCCCGGAATGCCCAGGGACTGTGAGAGGTCGAAGGGGCCGATAAAAATGGCATCAACGTCGGGTACCGCCAGGATCTCATCAAGATTGGCTATCCCCTCGGTCCCTTCAATCTGTAAGATGACGGCGGTCTCGGCATTGGCCTGCTTGTAATAGTCCGGGTTGTCGAGGGCATAGTAGGATGCACCTCTCACAAAAGGGCATATCCCTCTGCTCCCCTCAGGATGATAATTGGCACCGGCAACCGCGATCTCGGCCGACTCCCGGTTGTGAATCATCGGGACCATGACGGCGGAGGCGCCAAAATCGAGCGCCTGAGTTATACGTTCCGCGCTGAGATTGGGCACGCGGATCACCGAGGCGATCCCCGCAGCATCGCAGCCACGCACCAGCTGGATCGCGGCATCGACGCCGAACATCCCATGTTCGGTGTCGATGATGACAAAATCAAGCCCGGCACGTCCGATGATTTCTGTCACGTCCGCCGCGGGCATCTGCTGAAAGGTGCCCAGGAGCGTTGTGCCTGAACTGAGCTTGGATTTGAATGTCACTGTCGGCATCGGTTCTCTCCTTCCCGGTCATGTTTGCGTCTTGCGGTCTAAAAATCGATGTGGTCGCGTTCCGTCATTCCATCCACTTTAGCTCCCAATCATCACAATAACCTTCAGTATTCCTGTCTTTTCCCAGATAGCCTGACCAGGAAAAGAGATATAAAACGAAGCTGAAACCTAAGTTCCAGACAGTCGGAAATTCCCGGGCGGGCGATAGTCCATATTAGCGGAAATAAGGCTTTGACAATCTCGGTGGCAGATGACCTCAGAGGACCATTCTGACAAAATAAAAGTTTGACGTGTTCGAGTTCCGATAGCTGCGACATATTACCCGATGATCAGGCCCGTCATCAACTGCCCGCCACCACCATCGCGCTCGACGGAACCGGCGCGCCGCTCTGCATCAATAACAAGGGCGAATGGCGTGACGCATAACAACATGAAGTCGGCCCTCTTTCTCCTGCTCGTGCTCTGGACCGGCAAGACCGGGGCTGAGTTGATCACGGGCATCCCGTATGCGGACTTCGAAGACAACGCTCCCGTCAGCCTCAGTGGTGAACGGCTGCAACCCGAGACGCGCCTCGAGGTCAACGGGGTAGAGGCCTATGGAGGAATGCAGTCGGCACGGCTGCACTATCAATTTCGCCAGAACATCGGGCCGCTGCAATATGTCGAACTGCGGATTACCCAACCGATGACCGGTACCGTGCGGGCGATCAACTTCTGGATGCGCGGTGACGAATCGAAGCAGTTGCTCAGAATGCGTGTCGAGGATGCTGACGGAGAGGTACACCAGTACACCTGGGGCACGATCGACTGGCACGGGTGGCGTCGGATTAAGTTCGATGTGAGCGCTCGGGCGGATGAACATTGGGGCGGCAGCGGCGACGGAATAATGACCAGCCCATTTCGCAGCATCACTATCCTGGTGGATAGCGCCATCCGGCCATTCGAAAGCAGTCTCGCCATCGACGACATCACTTACGATGCCGAGGGAGCCTACACGGATTTTGTTTATGTTTCCTGTAAAAGCTCGGTTCCCGGCAATGCGTTCTATGGCCGGCAGCCATCGTTCGAGATCACCGTGAACAATCCGCTCGTCAGCGCCATTCCCGAAACCCCATTTCGTGTGGTCGTGGAACGTGGCGACGGCACCTCCATAACCACGCTGCAGCGCAATCTGTCCCTGGCGGCCGGGGCTGGAGAGACGTTTACAGTGGCCCCGAAGCTCACCGACTTCGGACTATACCGGGTCATCGTGGGATTCGGTGTGCGTGGCCAGACGCAAGCTTTTTCGTGGTTACCGGAAGTTGCCTCCAACAAGCCCGACCCTGACAGTCCTTTCGGGGTATCCATGCACTTCGGCCATGGCAGCCGGGGCCCGATCGAAAAGAACCTTCAACTGGCCAGCGACATGGGTATACGCTGGTTGCGCGATGACGCTCACTGGAGCGGCACGGAACAGACGAAGGGGGTGTACAACGTTTCCCCCACATTCGACCGTTTCCTGCGCATCGCCCGGCCCGAGTATGGCTGCGAGCCCATGGTCATCCTCGATTACAGCAACCCCCTGTACGAGAAGAACCGATCGGTCGAAACTGAAACAGGGCGACAGGCATTTGCCGCATGGAGCGAGTTCATGGCCCGTACGTACCGCGACACCGTGCGCTACTGGGAAGTCTGGAATGAACCCAATACCGACCACTTCTGGGAACCCAAGTCGAACCCCGCGGCCTATGCCAGGCTGCTCAAGGCAACTTACCCGGCGGTAAAACGGGGCAACCCCGATGCCATCGTCATCGCCATGGCAACTGCGGGTCTCGACCTGGGCTTCATCGAGAATGTCCTGAAGGAAGGCGCCGTCGGCTCTTTCGATGCCGTCTCGGTGCACGCCTATCACTATCCCGCAGCCCCCGAGCAGGGCAGCCGTACGATGGGCGAACATCTCGGCGAGCTGGTGAAACTTCTGGCCAGGTACGGCGCTGCCGGCACCCCCATCTTCAACACGGAAGTGGGATGGCCCAATCATGATGACCCCCGCGGCGTGCCAGAACACGCCAGCGCCGACTACCTCGCCAGAATGTATATCCAGCTCTATGCCGTCCCCGAGATCAAGGCCAATCTGTGGTATGACTTCCAAAACGACGGCACCAGGCGCGACTTCAACGAGCACAACTTCGGCCTGCTCCATCATGACTTCACCCCGAAGGCTCCGGCGATCGCCTGCCGCATGACATCGATGATGCTCAAAAACACCCGGTTCGTGCGACGTCTCGAGACCGGTGCCGCCAACGTGCATGCATACCAGTTTGCGCACGCTCACAACCGGACACTGGTGGCAGCGTGGTGTGTCCTCGGCACCGCGTCGCTCACAACCCGCTGGGAAGGTGCGCCGCTTCGCAGCGTCTCAGCATCCGGACCGATACGCCCGATACGGGCGCGTGGCAACCTCGTCGTCACCGAGCTCGGAACGACACCGCTCTTTTTGGTCGGCAGCGGTGAAGTCGAGTGCCTGCCGGCAGTGATGACGCCGGGCTCGGCGGTTTCGGCACCGCGCCACACAGTCGAGATCCCCATGACCCTGCACAACCGGCAAACGCGTCCGGTCACCGGCACCCAGACGGTCGAGGTTCCCGATGGTTGGCTGGGACCGGCGGCGAAACAGATCGCCATCCCCCCGGAAAAGGACGCCGGTAGCACGCTGCGGATCACGATTGGAGCCGACGCGGTAATCGGCAGGACGTACCCCATTGTTTTGCGCTGGCGGAATGACGCCGGGGAGTTGCTCGGCGCCGAATCGGCGGCAGTCTCGATCCGCCCGCCCGCCACACTCGCGTTGGCACCTATGTGGACACCCCAGGGATTCGCTCTGGCGCTTGCGGGCCGGAGCACTCTGGAGCCACCACCAGTCATCCTGCGGTCCGAGGTCAAAGGAATGGAGACCTGGGGCGGCCAAACCAAGACGATCCTGGAGAAAATCGCCTGGGTTGCAGCCGACGAGTCACGCTTCCGCGTATTGGTCCCCTGCCCGCCGGGTGCTGTCAATGCTCATGCCGCTGAAGTTACCGCCGAGCTGCAACTGGCAGATGGCAACACCGTGACCGCCACCCGGGAGATATCCTTCTGGCGTCCTTTGCAAAAGACCATGACCGTCGACGATTCGACCGCCGACTGGAAGGACGTGCCCGCGATCCCCGTGACAATTTTCGACGGCCTCCACATGGACCTTTGGAAGGATGCAGCCGATTGCAGCGCTCTCCTGCAGCTCGCCTGGGATACGCAGGCATTGTACTTGTGCGTCCGGGTGACGGACGAAACGCACGGTCAAGCCTACACCGGGACGCAGATCTGGAAAGGTGACTCGATTCAACTCGCGCTGAGTCAACAACCCGAAGCCGGCACACGCACCGAAATCGGATTCGCGCTGACGGCACAGGGACCGCGAGTGTTCCGCTGGACTCAACCCAGGGGGCCAGTGGCGGCAGTGCAATGCAGCATCCGCCGCGACGCCGGCGAAACACTCTACGAAGCGGCGATACCGTGGACCGAACTGCATATTCCCGTCCCGTCCCCTGGAACAACCCTCGGTTTCGCACTGGTCGTCAATGACAATGACAGCGGCATACGGGAAGGGTGGCTGCGTCTCTTTAACGGCATCGCCTGGAGCAAGGATCCCGGCCAGTTCGGGACCCTGTTTTTCTGAATGGCGCTGTCAACCCAATTCGTGTACGCCCCATGGGCACTCCCCAAAAACACGCCTGGTCCAAGCCGTTTCTATTGGATGTGACAGGCAGCCTGCAAAGCGGCGGTGATCATCTGCTGGCGAGCCGGGTGCACAATTATTCCGGCGGGGAGGGACTGTACAAGCCGGTAAGCATCATGGCGGGAAAGTGAATGGGGGAAGTGGAAAAGTCCGGGGCCAAGATATGATAAGCGGCGGTAGTAACATAACGGATAAAGGACAAACCGAATCGTCCCGTTGGTCTTTTATGCTACTTCGGTCCTTTGTCCTACGTCTGACCCGACAGCGTGAGCTTCGTGGCAGCGTCGCTCCAGACGATACTGGAGTCGTGTAACTGCAGACGGACGTAGGATTGAGTAATTCCCCAGACGCGCACAAAGGTCCTACGCGTCCGGTATCCAGTCGATCCCTTCGAACTCGCCTTCGACAACGGGGTACCAGCCGAGATCCCCGGCCGGGGTCTCCCAGTCGCCGGAGAAGCCGTCGACGCCGGTGACACGGCAGAGGTCCGCGGCCATGTCGAACTCGGCGGTGACGCCGTTGGCGAAGGCAACGCGCTGCTGTGTGCGCTCGTCGTTGAGAAATTCGTGTGAGATCATCTCAGACCGGGCGATCGCTTTATACCAGATGTTCCAGCGCTTGAGCCAGGCGAAGCGCGCCTGTGCTTCCGGGCCGTCCCAGTCCTCGACCGGCAGGTTGCACGTGGGCAGCCAGTTGAAGGCCGGGGCGCTGCCGAACATCATCTCGTACAGGCGTGGCGTGCGGTCGCGCCACCAGTCGAACCCCGGCTGAGAATCGGCATAGCCGCCGCCGGAGAACCCTGCGACGAAACATTCGTGGAAAACGAGCTCGAACAGCGGCACCGGCTCGCCGACCGGGCCGTGGTCACCGCAGGAGGCCTGGTGCACGTTGCCATTGGTCAGCCGGTCCCCGGCCCAGTCGGTAAAGAAGAAACCGTCGCACACGCCCATGCAATAGAAGCGTGCCAGCTCGCCGGTGACCATCAGACCCTCGCGCCGGGCATCGGCCAACGCCTGGTTCATCGTCTCGAAACACTGGCGCATCGTGCAGGGATGGTCCGGGGAAAAATCCTCGACGCCGCCGCAGTTGGCGGAGTAAGCGTCGTAGTAGAAGACGTCGAATTCGATCTTGTGTTTTTTGATCGCGTCAAGCACATCCCGGTTGCGCTCGACATCGCGTGCCATGGTCAGGCGCCACTGGTTGCGGGAGCCGTCTGCGTCCAGTGCGAACAGATCGGGGTCGTAGCCGGTCGCGCCCTCGTTCTGGACGATCATCGAAATGAAGCCCTGGATAAGGTAGCCGCGCTCGCGCATCTCGCGGGCGTACGCGATCCACTCCGGGTCCGGGTTCGGCTGCAGGTACGCCTGCCAGATCGAGAGCCCGTACGAGTCGGTGGCGGGGATGTATTCACCCGGGCACTTCGGAAAGAAATACATGACGTCGAAGCCGAGCTCGCGGAAGCGTTCCAGGTCGGCGGTTGCCTGTTCTTTGTGCTCCGGATCCCACCGGTTCCAGCGCACCAGGAGGCTGTCGACGTACCGGGCGACCGTCGGCGTCTCCTTCGCCTTGTCCTCGAGCGACCGTACGAGTCCCTGCTTGCGGGCGTGTTCGCGGTACCGCTTCGCCATGCCGGTATAGTCCAGGTCCTTCGCGAAATGAATGAGTTGGCGGCGCGGATACGCCAGCTTGCCGAGGCTGGCGGCCCAGCGGAAGTCGAGGCTGGAATGTATGCCGGGCTCGTGGCCGGCCGTTACTTTACAATCCCACCAATCCTCCACGGTCACGCACACCGCGTCGGCACCGCGCACGATGCCGAACCACGGCATGGACCAGCCGCCGCCGATGTAGTGGTTGAAGTTGCGGGTGCCGGGGAGGGCATCCGCGCAGTCAGCCGGAATCAGGTAGCCGGAGCCGCACGGTATCACGAGGTAACCGCCGCCGGCGACCGGCTTCTCGAAGCGATAGAGGTGCTCGACCTCGCGAATCGGTGTGCCGTCGACCTGCTCGACCTGCACCAGAAGCGTGTCGTCATCCGCGTCGATCGCCACGATCAATTCGAGAACCGCATCGTAACCCGGATACTCTTTGAGCGTAATGCGGACTCCGCAGAATCCGTCCTGTTCGAAGTCGCATGACTCGCGCTGGTCGGCGGCGCCGAGTCCGAGGCGGCTGCCGTCGGCCAGCACGATGCACGGCGGTGTACCGGCGGAAGAATTCCAAACCACTTGATCGCTGCGATCGCGGACCTCCAGACCCAGGTCACGCCTTACTACGACGGTGAAAGAATCCCCAGTAAATGTCATGTGTCGCTCGCTTTTTCTCGTTTCATACCAGCGGTATCCCACGCTTCCATCCACGGGAAGGTGCGGGGCTTACCCGTGGGTACGGGTTCGATTTGGGCCTTTAGAATGAGGGCGCGCCGTTCCCCATCTGTCTGATTCGGACCGGCATAGTGCAGCGTGTACGAATCGTGCAGCGCAGCACCGCCGGCAGGTAGCGGGCACGCCACGGGATCGACGACGTTCCCCATCTCCTCGGGGGTCAGTTCGAGGGCGTGAATGCGCGGGTTGTCGTTCATGCTGCGATGCTCGAACACATCCCTTTGGTGACTGCCGCGGACGAACTGCATGCAACCGTTCTCGACTGTCACCGGCTGTAGCGGCACCCAGAATGAAAATGTGCGGAGGACACACCCTCCGCCCATGTACGCGGCGTCCTGATGCCACGGTGTCTCCGGGCCACCGCCCGGCTTGAGGATGGCGTGCTGCACCTCGCAGAGACAGTCGTCGCCGAGAATCTGGCGGCCGATGTTTACGGCGTTGGCGAGCAGTTCCGTTTCGAAGAGCTCCGGGGCGTACTTGCGTAGCGCCGGCTTCATGATCTGCGGTATCTGCTCCGTCGCCCCTTCCTCTTCCGTGCCCGCCAGGTCATGATACATGCCTTCATCCCAACCTGCACGCATCTCGAACAGACGATCGTAGATTTCACGGATTTGCGCGACCTCCTCGGGCGTCGTCAAGGCACCGATGGACAGGAATCCGTCGGCGCGGAACCGTGAGATTTGTTCGGGTGTCAGGCTGGATGTGGGGTCAGCGGCCATGGGGCAGGCGTTCGAGTTTCGAGTTTCGGGGTAATGTCTCCCGGTTCTGCGGTGCCGCATGACAAGCTGCACCGCCACGCCTGGAAAGCCGGTTCGCCGCAACCGGGAGCACGCCTCGCAGCGGAGAACGTGTCGTAGATAATAGCCGCGGTAGACGGCCCTCGAAACAAAGTTTACTATAACGACCCCAAATAGGAGAACAACAATGTCCCTGGCAGAGATCAATAATACAATTTGGGAGTTCGTCGATACCGAAGGCCGCGAGCACCGCCTGAAGTCGGAGCCGGACTCAATGAGCGGATTGCCGACGATGCCGCGCATCACACCCGATGGCCCCGTGCCGGCAGACGCGGTAAATCTTACCATTCGCGCCTTCGCACAATGCAAAGTAGCCGCAGCCCTGCCTCTGCCAATATTGCGTAACACGCTCAACAAAAAAAAAGACCGGCCCGAAGGCCGGTCTTGAATGGTAGCGGGGGTTGGATTTGAACCAACGACCTTCAGGTTATGAGCCTGACAAGCTACCGGACTGCTCTACCCCGCAACTAAAATGATTAAGGCGGACTATAATCAAAAACAACGGCTTTTCAAGAACCACCCTTATTTTTCATCTACCGGGGGGGCTGAACTCCATTTCAAGCATGACCCCATGAAATCCATTCGGTTTCTTCAGGTTCACCCGGTCATCAGTCGCCAATTCCGCTCACTCCCAAACCTTCTCCCATTGCCGTGTTTTTGCAGATCGATAGATAGCCAGCGCTGTCCGCAGCTCGCCGAGCGATACCTCTGGTCCGGCCGCCAACGGTTTGCCGTCGAGCACCGCCTGCTCGAAGTCGGCCATCTCGCCAATAAAGGACGCTGAGTCGTCGCCCCATTCGCCGTCGAGCATTCTGCCTTCGGGGTGTTCCTCGTCGAACAGCAGGACGCCGTTCTGGCATAGGCCCGCGACATGAATTTCCCCAGAGGTTCCGGTGATCCGCCAAAACGGGCTGGGGCCGAGGACTGTGTCGAACATCAGGCAGCTGAAGGTGGCGACTTTTCCGGACTCGAACTGCAGCAGGGCGTGTCCCAGGGATTCGTCTTCCATCTTTTTCCACGGATAGTCGATGGCGCCGATGACCGTTTCGATTTCTCCGAACCACATGCGCAGCGGGCGTATAAAGTGCGCGCCGCCGTCGATCACGATACCACCGCCCGCCAACGCGTTGTCGAAGCGCCAAGGATGCTCTCCGGTGAAGTCTTCATTGTTGGGAATCACATAAAAGTTGGTTATTACGGAGATGACATCCCCGATCGCGCCGTCCTTGAGAAGCTGGTCCGCGGCAAGAACTTCGGGCCAGTACTGGGAATTCTCCCCAACCATGAACACCTTGTCTGAAGCCGCCGCAGCCGCGAGAATCCGGTCGCACGCATCTAGCGTAGGGGCCATCGGTTTCTCGAGCAGGACATGCTTGCCCGCTTCGAGACAGGCTATCGCCATCGGCTCGTGCAGATGGTGCGGCGTCATGATGTCGACCGCATCGAAGTCGCCGTTCTCCAGCGCTTCGTCAAGCGACAAAAAAATCTGGGCTCCGGTTTCGTCTGCGATAGCCGTTGCACGCAACGGATCCGTATCGACTGCCGCAGTAATCGTCGTACGCGGGGCGCCGGCATTGATACCGTGCAGATGGTGGCTGGCAATGCCGCCGCACCCGATATATGCAAGCTTAAGAACCTCAGCCATGATTATCCGGGATTGTTTTAGGGATTTTTTTTGCCGTCAACATGCCGAAACCGCGGGGCGGTAGGTTCCGCACTATGCAAATCGAACAGTCGGGGTACTCTATCGTCGATCAACCGGCCGGCAATCCAACTGGCTAATGTTCCGTCACAAGATACGATATAGGCACGGCAGACTTGAACGGACGCATAGATCCGTTCTACTCGGAACAAAACCGGATCGGTCTCGACACCGCTCGGCGCTGGCATCGGCCAAATACAATTTCGGGTCTCGGGGAATCAAAGACCGCTTGCTCCTGCTTCCTGCCCCGACGATTGCCCCAATAGCGTCCGCACCCCATATTAACGCCTGCCGGTCGGAATGACCCCAACCCCAAAAGCAACGGGAACGTACCCACGTGAAAAAAACATTGATGATGGTCGGAGCGCACCACGACGACAATGAGTTGATGGCGGGGACTATCGCCCGGCAAGTGGCGGACGGTTGGCGGGTGGTCTCCGTGGTTGCCACCGGTGCACAGGGCAGCGACGACAGCCCGGTACGCGAAGCCGAATCCCTGGCCGCCGCAAAGTTGCTGCAGATCGAATGCGTGTTCCTGCGTTATCCCATCGACGGTTTCAACGACGACGAACCGGCGTGCCAGACGATGGTGCGGACGATACGCGAGTACAGCCCCGACATGGTGATTACCCATCCGCCGGCAGATTACCATAGCGATCACATGGCCGTCAGCCGCTGCGTCCTGCTGGCCACGCAACGCTGCTGGGGCCACAACTACGATTGCGGTGGTGAGCCGTGCGCACCCCCACGTCTCTACTATTCCGATGCCTGGTTTGTCCCGTTCGAACCGGATCTATACGTGCCCGTCGGCGATCAACTCCAACTAAAAAAGCAGGCGCTCGAATACCATCAATCGCAGTTGCCGGAACGCGGCGACGACGACATGGTCGCCATGGAAATGGTCCGTGCCCGCTACCGCGGCATCGAGTCCGCAGTCGGCTATGCCGAGGCGTTCCGGTTCGTCCCGCGACTCGGACAGAGGCGAGTCGCTGAACTGCTGACGTAGAGAATTGGACGGTTCGCAATCATCCTATCCCGCTAACGGTAGGAGTTCACCAGGTTGCCTGCCGCCTCCCCGATCAGCCCCAGCTCGTCGGCCGCCTCGAAGAACTGGCAGCCGCGGCCGATCCACTTGCGGGCAGCCGCCGGACCGGAGGCGGTTGTCCCGAATGCGACCTTGTGCTTTCGGCACAGACCGAGAATCCTGCCAATCGCTTTCTTGACGACCGGATGATCGTAGTCGCCGGGGTACCCCATCGAAATGGCGAAATCACAGGGGCCGACATAGACCATGTCGAGATGCGGTGTACTGACAATCTCCTCGGCGTTCTCATAGCCCGTCGCGGTTTCGATATGCGCGACTATCACCGTGCTGTCGTTGGCTTTCTTCAGCCATGCTGTCGTGTTCTCGGGCCAGACATAGTCGACATTGCCGTAACACGGGGCGGCGGCGCGCGAGCCCTGCGGCATGAATTTGGCGTAGTCCATCAGCGTCAGAAGTTGTTCACGTGATTCCGACCTGGGCAACTGAATGCCGACAACACCAGCATCTAACAGCCGACCGGTTTCGGCCCGGCCGAGTTCGGCGATTTTCGAGATCGCGGGCATCCCGTTGTCACGCGCCGACAGGACGAAGTCGCCCAGTTGAGCTTCGAGATAGCAATGCTCTTTCTCGATGTAAATGAAGTCGAATCCGGCATGGCGATAGAGTTTCACCAGAGACGGCCTCAGGTACTCGGTGGCAATACCGCCGATAAGCAGGTCACCACGCTTGAGGCGACGTTTGAATGCACGGCCGAGCGCCGTAGGATCGTGTTCGACAGGTTTCGAGGATTTGCGTGCTGTAGCCATCGTGGGGTTCCCTGGTGGTGGCGTTTAGTATCAGGACTTCGGCGAACGTTCTTCGATCGAAATCGATCGGTGGGCCTGGTAGCCTGCAGATGCTTCCAGGGTTTCGTCCCACCGGCGGTTCCACTCGTTTAACTCATAGTATACACTGTCCGGATAAGCAGTGCTGCGGACGATAAAGTCCGGATGAAACGGCCGGACAGTTGGCACACCTGTGCGCTGCTATCGTAGGTCCATGCTCCATCCAGCGCAAACTCTCGGTGCGATTGGTGATGCCGGCATGCGACGTACACTTGTCCATGAACACAATGCCGCCCTCCGGGCAGGTTGCAACCAGCGGCCCAATATCCGGCATCAACGATATGCTCGAGGTCACCGCAGCGAAACACGTCGGGCAGCCGGGGAAAATCCAACAAAACCGAAGATTTCAGGTTTCAGCAATTGATCGGCGTGCCAGCCTGGGGAGAAAAAGACTCACTCTTGGAATCCCAGGACAACCGATTAAGTAGAGCAATGAAGAGTTTGTTACACAAAAGGCTATAGTGCCCACGACAACACTATGCATTGGCCGCGACGGGCCATGGCCTGTTTGCTGGTGCCCGAAGAGGCACGGTACAACGGCAATCCATCGTCACGGCCCAGGGAATATGCCGATCCGCCCGGTGACGACCGCTGCATGCACCAGTTGTGGCCGGTTGCGGAATAGTACACCAACGCCTGCCCTCCTGCGCAGCATCTGCATTGAGGACAATGGGCCTGCGCGCCCTTTGATAAACATTCGAACAAACACAGAGAACTGTTTTACACAACACGGAACAACATGAAGACCGACACTAGCTGGTTCGTTGATGCCCGGTACGGGATGTTCATCCATTACGGCCTCTACAGCCTGCTCGAACGCGGCGAGTGGGTGATGAATCGGGAACGCCTGTCGCCCGAGCGCATGCGCGACCTGGCCGCACAATTCACCGCGGAAAAGTTCGACGCGGAACGGATCTGCGACCTGGCGGTTGCCGGCGGCATGCGTTACGTCAACCTGACGACCATGCACCACGACGGCTTCTGCCTGTACGATACCGAGCTTACCGACTTCAACAGCGTCAACGCCTGCGGTCGCGACCTGGTCACCGAACTGGTCGACGCGGCGCGCGCGCGTAACCTGCGGCTCTCGCTATATCACAGCCTCAACAACTGGAGCAGCGAGCCGGATGCCGTGGCGGCGCTGGAGAGCAAAACGGCATACGACGAGTTCATCGGCAACACGTTTGCCAGAGTTCGCGAATTCGTCACCCGGTTCAACCCGATCGACGTCATGTGGTACGACGGCTGGTGGCCGTTCAATGCCAGGGGCTGGCGCGCCGAAGAGATGAACGCCATGGTGCGCGAGATTCAGCCACACATCCTGTTCAACTGCCGCAATGGCCTCGATGGCGACTTCGCCACACCCGAAGGTCACATGTCGGCCCCGCAACCGTGGCGCCCCTGGGAAGGCTGCATGACGCTCAATGACCACTGGAGCTATCATCGCGGCGATGACAACTGGAAAACGCCGGTTGCAGTCATCGATCTTCTCGCTATGGCGGCTCAAGGCCAGGGCAACCTGATCCTCAATATCGGGCCGCGTGGCGACGGGTCTGTCCCGGAGCAGTCCATTGCCGTCGTGGAGGCGGTCGGCAACTGGTTGCGCGATCATGGCGAGTGCATTTACGACACCGAGCCGTTCACCTACGCTTTGATGGAACGCGGCGATCACATGGGCGACTGGAGTTATAACGGTCTGTTCACGCGCAAAGGTCGGGCGTTTTACCAGCTCGTGCGGTACTGGCCCGGTCGCGAGCTCGTCATTGCCGGGTTGAATACGGAGGTCGAACGCGTCACCCTGCTCGGCCATGACACCGAGTGCACTTACACGCAAACCAACGGCGTCGTCACGGTCACCGGGCTGCCGGACACAGCACCCGACCCAAACTGCCCGGTCCTGCGTTTCGACTGCGCGGCGGCGCCGGAGATGTATCTGACCGGCGGCATGCGCGTGCCGAACGTCCCGCATCCGCCGTACGATCCGTGCGAGTCCGACATCCAGCACTGAGGCAGCCCCGGCCAACCATCAGCGCTGCCGTGCCCGTCATGGCGGACACCGGACAAACGAATTTCCGTCTGTAGCAATCGGCGTAAGACGTGGATCGGCAGCACGCCAATTTGCCAAAGGGCCAGCCTGCAAAACACCTCTGCAGGCGCGCCGCCGCGCCCCTATTGCAGCCTGTTCGGGCAAGCGGTACGTTAACCAACGGCTTTATGAAAAACGACACGGACAATCGAAGTCATACAGATCATTCGCTCGATCAGATCGCCGAGCTGGTGCAGCGTAATCGCAAGTTGTGGAAACAGCTGATAGTGGTCGAGAGCCTCAGCCTGGCTCTGGCTGCCGTGCTCGGCTATTTTCTGCTCGTCGTATTGCTCGACAATCTGCTGATTCTGCCGGTTGCCGGCCGGTTGATCGCCGCCTGCGGTTTGCTCGTCT
The DNA here is from genome assembly GCA_963580095.1 of Lentisphaeria bacterium. Taxonomy (GTDB): domain Bacteria; phylum Verrucomicrobiota; class Lentisphaeria; order JABSQK01; family CAJWLW01; genus CAJWLW01. The sequence goes on from CAUZJQ010000006.1 coordinate 29,662, forward strand.
GCATCGCTATGCTCGGCATGGGGGTGGCTCGGCGCTGGCGCCGCCTGCATCTGAGCGAGGACGAGATCGCCCTGGCTATTGAACAGAGCAGTCCGGACGGGATCCAGAACCGGCTGATCAATGCGCTGCAGATCGGCCGGGACACCGACTGCACGGACAACTCATTCGGCAAGCTCGTGGTGCGGGACAATTGGGAAGAGCTGCAGGCGATCAAACTCGCCCACGCCCACGCCATGCGCCCGGCGATCATCCGTATCTCTGCAGCGGTGGCTATTCTCCTGATCGGAATCGTCTTCTGGTCGATACGCCCGGGCGGCTTTGCGACCGCAGCAAAGCGCATCCTGATGCCGTTCGCCGTCATCGATCCACGCTACGAGACGGTACTCGTCGTCAAGCCCGGTGACATCGAGGCGGCGGAGCAACTTACCATCACTATCGGCATTCACGGCAAGCAACCCGAGCATCTCACCATCCTGCGCAACGTTGCCGGTAAACGCATCGCCGAGAAGCTGCCGCTCGAAGCCGACCAGGCGACTGCGGAATTTACTTTTCCCAGCATCCACCGCAGCTTCGACTATGCGGTGCAGGGCGGCGACTACACCAGCCGTTTTTTTCGTGCAACCGTCCCGCAGCCGGGCAAGCTCAAGGGGCTCCAGGCCGTTTACCATTTACCGGACTACACGGGACTGCCGGATAAGGCGGTCGACAGTAAAAGCGGCAGCCTCAGCGCCCTGCGCGGTACACGCGCCGATCTGACCTTCACATTTGATCAGAAAACACCGGCTGCTTCCCTTTACGTCACTGCCGGCAACGACCCGGAAAAACGCCTCACGCTGACCCGCAAATCCTCGACGGTGTTCACTGGTGAGATCACCTTTGACTCGACCATGACCTGCCACGTCGATACCGAGAGAAAAGGACATCCGCCCACGACGGGCGCGACGCTCGTGTGGCGAGCGCTACCGGACAAAGCGCCGAAGCTGGAGTTGACCGGACTCGAACGCCAGACGGAGGCGGAGGTGGACGTGGCCCTGCCACTCAGCGTGCTGGCGACCGACGATTACGGTCTCAAGACGGTTGGGTTGTTCAGGCGCCGCGCAACGCTGTCAGCGGATGCGCTCGCTGGCGAAGACGAATGGAAGCCGTTGCAGACCTGGGAGCCGCAACAGACGCGGTCGCTGCACGAGGATGTCACACTTTCGATGCTGCGGCTCGGTGCCGCCGAGGGTGATCATTTCCAGATCACCCTGCGAGCCGTCGACCACGATCCCGTCAAGGCCGGACAGTGGACCGACGGCACCATCTACAACGTCATGGTTGGCGGCGAAGGCGTCGCACTGCAGTTGCTGTACGAGCAGATCCTGCGTACCGAAGCCGGCATCGCTGCACTGATTCGCCGGCAACAGGACGGGGTCGGTGACGCCACGGAGTGGATGAACAAATTCAAGCAGAACTCAGGTGTCAGCTGGAGCGACGCCGCGACCCTGGATGCGCTGGCAGCCTCGATGACTGAACAGGCCGGAGCAGAGGACGAATTGCGCCTGGCTGCCGGCCGTCTTGTCCGCAACATGCCGGAGGCGGCAGGCACCTTGCGGCTCTCCGTGAGCATGCTCGCCGACACCGAGTTTGTGCGGGCCATTCGTATTCTCGAAACGGTGGCGGAGCGCGAGACACCGCAGGCCATGCAGTCAGTGCTGGGCGATGCGCGGCTGACTCAGGAACGTATCATCGAGAGCCTCGACGAGATCCTCGACCAGTATCGCCGCTTTCGCCAGGGCTGGGAACTGGCGCACATGGTCCAGTTTCTGAAAATGCTCGCAGACCGCGAGACCAGGCTCGCGGTGGACTCGGAGCGTCAAGCCACGATTGCTGCTGCGGACGCTGGTGACGCAGCAGAGATGAAGATGCGGCAGACATCGGGCGCGCGGCGCCAGGCAAAAGTGCTGGAGCTGATCGATCTGACCAGCATCGCATTCACGGGGCTCGCACAGCACACACGCGCGAGCGAGGTGATCATTGCCGATGCCTTTGCTGCGACGGCTACTGATCTGCAGGCGGAGACGCTGCGGGCGTCCATGCAGCAGGCGAGCCGCGATGCCGGTGCCGGGAACTGGGCGGCGACCGCAGCGACACAGAACCAGGTAGCCTCGACGCTGAAAGAAATTTATATACGATTACGCAATGCGCAAAAGGAGGCGGCGAAAAAGGCTCTCGACGAGCTCGCCGCCCTGCAGAGCATGGCAGAAACCCAGGCCGCTCTCGATGACCTGCTGGCCGGCAGCCTCCAGTCACTCCTCGACAAGGGTGCTGAAGACATCAGCATGGAGGAGATTGTTCGGATGCACGAGATGGCAGAGGCAAACAGAAAAAAACATGAACTGGATATGGATGACGGGACCTTCCCCGACTACGTGGGTGCCGATGCAATGAGAGATTCCGTGGTCATTGCGAATCCGCCAAAACCGAATTTCGACGTCCTCACATTGGCAAGCGAACCGTCCGGGCAGATGAGTTTTCCCAAATCTTCCGACCTGATCGGCAACAGGATGGAGTTGAACCTGCTCGACGGTGAGTTCCAGGACCTGGTGGGAGATCTTCTTGAAGAGGACGACGATGTACGCAAGAAATTCGAAACCTACAACCTGAGCATGCAGGGACAGGGCGTCGAGGACGGGGACGTCGGCAAGCAAGGCGGCGACGTCAATTCGGTGTCCGCTACCGCCCCCACCGGCAACATGAAACCGCCGACGCAGAATTACGGCGGTGCCTCGCGCAGCGGGCGCAAGGGGGCCCGGGCACACGGCATGGTCGTTGGCAACGAGTCGGTCAATCGTCGCGGCCGCGACGAATCGATGGAAGGCCAGGAACGGGCGCCGGTGCAGCCGGGGAAACTCCGGGAGACGCTCGGTGCCGACCCGCAGAAGGACGTCTCGACCGGCATCGGTGGCAAGATAGTCGACTCCGATGACACGTCCTTCAGCCTGAATGATGCCGGCGGGTTTGATGACGAGGCGATGAAGCGCATGGGAAAGCCGCAGGCCAAACACAAGATTGTCGAACGTCTCGACGGCAAAATCGATGCCGAGATTGCCAAGCTGATGCAGGATCTCAACAGCAACCAGGAACAGACCATCGAGCGGCTGAAAACTTTGCGCAAGGAGCTGCGTAATGTCTACCTGCCGACCCGACATCTCGACGGGCTTCTGGCGGAGCTCACTGCCAACCTCGACGCACTCAAGGAAAGCCCGGACCCGGAAACGCTCAAGCGGCAGATGCAGTTGATCGATGAGTTGCGGATCACGCTCCGGGTCTTACGCCGACCGGAGTCGGGGTATGAACCGAGCCTGCCGCGCTGGCAGGTCGTTCGCGGGCGGGTGCTGGACGAGCCGGCGCGACCACCGCTGCCCGGCTACGAAGAGGCGGTCAAGGAATACTACGAGCTGCTGACTACCGAAAAACGGCACTGAATGGTGCAGTGACAAGTGACGAGTGACAGAAACCACCAATCCGACTATTTTCCCCGAAACCTGAATACTGGAAACCTGGCGACCGCGGCAAGATTCATGAACTATCTGGGTAAATTATTGGGCACCGCCATTGTCGCCTTGTGCCTGGCCGCACCGATAAAAGCACAGAAAATTGTGGCGCTTCAGTATATACACGAAAAGTCGTTTCCGTTTATTGCCGAGCTCGTGGCGCCGGGTGCGTCTGAAATGGCGCTGAGCGAGACGATCCGCCTGGTCGCAGTGACGCACAGGGGAGAGCATGCGTCGCAGGTATCGATCTATTCGCTCGACGAGACCGGCGCACCGGCCGCCACCGAGCCGATGGCCCTGGAGCTGCCCAGGCGCGGCCCGCTGGCCGCCCACACCACCTATGCACTGGGCGTGACCTTTCACCCGACGCTTCCCCTGTTGTATGTCTGGCAGGATGTCAACGCTACGCAGGACCAGGCCGAGACCTTCGAGCACTTGCTTATTTTCCGGGTCGCCCACGGCAAAGCCGAGCTCGTTCAGGCTTGCGGCAAGGGCAGTGACTACGCCGCGGGCCGCAAGGTCGGCTACATCGCTTTCGATGATCGGGCGAGCCGTTTGTACTTCCCCAATCTGACCCGCATGGAGAAGGGTAAACCGGTCAATGGAATAGGCTACTTCCGTATCGGAAAAAACGGCCTGGTTCTTCCGGCGGACGGCACGGCCGAGTCTGGTTTTATGGCACAGAGCGAAGTTGCATTTTCGCTCTATATTCCGCATGACAATGCCGGTGGTTTCTTGCCGGTCAGCGACGAGGTGATTATCTTTGCGGGTGCAGCCGGTCCGATTTCCTGGGACCAGGTTGAAGCGCGGCAACGGTTCTCTTACGTCGGTGTCTGGCCGCCGGCACGGCCCTATCGGCGGATCGCCGCCCATCCCACGCTTTCGGTCATCTATATGAGCCTCCTTGGTACCGGCTATGTCCTGCAGCTTAAACATGCCGAAGGCTACATCACCTCGAACTTTCAGGCCACAACAATTACGGGACCGACCAGCCGGCCCGTCGTACTCGGGAACCGCAAGATGGTTGCCTTTGGCGCAAAAGGCCAGATACAGTTCATCAGCATTGATGACCGGGGACATTTCCTGCCGGAGTTTCGACGGGCTGTCGTATCAAGCGACGATGTTTCCGCCTTGTCCTACTCTGAGAAATTCGATAAATTCTATGTGGCAGTGGAGAAGGGGAAGTAAGCGATGGGTAAATGGATAAATGGCTCGGTGGGTAGATGGGTCGTGCTGGCCGTTCTGGTCTCCCCGATCGTCTCCGGCCGGACATTCGAACTCGATGACAGCGACTGCGAACGCATCGCGATGATCGCCTCGGATGCACCGCGGTTGAGCTGGGCTGGTTACCCGGGGGTATCCGGGTACGGGACGGGCGCGCTGGTGTTTGGTAATTCGGATACGAGAAAGAGCGCGTTCCTGATCGCGTTTCCTATCGAACGTATTCCCAAGGGAATGCGCATTACAAGCGCCACCTTGGGCATGAATTGCATCCTCAACTACCAGAACAAGCACCGGCTGCAGGTGCGGCGGATCATCGGCGACTGGGGCGATGGCGTCTCCCACCTGTACCGGCGGACGCTGCCGGAAAAAGTGCCATGGACCAAGCCGGGTGCGGCGGCAATCGGTGCCGACCGGGCGCGGCGTGCAACTGCGGTCGTACAGTTGAAGGGGATGGGCGAATTCAGTGTCAATGTTACCGAGGACGTAGAGCTATGGTACTCACAGGCGTTGCCCAACAACGGCTGGATTCTCACCCTCGAGTCGGAAGGCGCAGTAAATTTCTATGCACCCACCTGGTCCCCCGGCAACTGGCGCCTGGACGTCTCCTATGAACCGCGGTGAGGTGCCAGGACATAAACGCTTCATTGCTCCACCTGACCGCTGCTCCTGATCGGACCAATTCAGAGATGGAGCGGAGAGTTCGAAAATCAATAAATCCGTAATGCCGCACTTCAACTATCTAATCGTCACCGCAGCCTGGTTCATCACCTGCTTGACCGGGGTCGCTGTCGAGGAATACTCGAACGGTCGTGGCGGTGGTTTTTGGAGTGATCCGGCCACCTGGCGATCGGGCGCGGTGCCGGGGCCGGACTCTATCGTTGTCATCGGGCGCGATGACAACGTGATTTTTGATCGTGATGACGTGGACAGAGTTACCTGCGGTGAGCTGCATATCGACAAGAAGGGCAGGCTGTCGTTCAAGACCAAGGCCGGCAGCATCCGTGCCTCTTTTGGCGGCGTTGTAGAGTCGTACGGAGCAATCCGCCTCGACGGTACCGCACGCCGTGACGATCGAATCGAGCTGCGCCTGGTCGGTGGAGACGCAAAGGTACGCAAGCTCAACCTGAGGAAGGGCGGTTCACTCACTGCTGTCGGACGTACGGACACTGCGGACGGCAAATCGAACGTGGTGATTTCAGCAGTACGCGATGACCGGAAGATCCAATACATCTCCGCCACTGTAACCGGATGGCGCGGCTCGGGATTGGATATCAAGCGTGCCCAGGTCATCAATATTACGATCATCGCGCATGGGCTCGACAATACCGGTGCGCAATTCAACGAACGCCTCAATATCACAGAAAGCCTGTTCATCGGCAACAGCAACATCAACATGAACGGCTGTGACACCCCGCTGATCCTGAACAACCGATTCGAGCGCCAGTCCGTGCACACATTCTTTGGCGGTGCGGTTCAAATGAACGGCTGCAGTCTGCCCGAGATTCGTGGCAACGAAATGATCGGCAAATATCAAATGGGCGTGTTCAGCCTCCAGATGAACGATGGCGCTGTGGTGAACAACCTCGTGGACGGGGCCGGGGTCGGCGTGTACTGGGACGGGGGGAATGTCATGATCCAGGACGTGACGATTCGAAACTGCGGCACCGGCGTTCAACTCACGGATCGGGCAAAAGGTGCAATCGATGGACTGATCACCGAAAATTGCAAGGAGGCCATCACTTACCTGGGATACATGCAGATAAGCAATTGGACAGTGCGGAACATGCCGGAGGACGGCCGGGTGCTGGTGTGCAAGCACGGGGCACTGGAGTTGATCAACAGTTCTATTGAACCGGCGCAGGTCGTGCGCGAATCAAAGTATGAGGTCGTGCACAAAGGCCAACCAGGCTATGATAAGTTAATTAACGACGGCGTGCTGTCGCGGCCGATGATTCAGTGCACGTACTACCTCGTGGCCGGACTCGAAGGCGACGTGCCGACGGGTGCCAGGATCGAGGTCAAAACTGCAAATCCGGCCCAACCCACAGCCCCGGGAGCGATCGATCCGAATATCCGCAATTCACCGGCACCCATACTCAAGAACAACCTGACGCCATTGCCCGGATCGCTGATGGCGCTGATGGTCAACGCCTGGAGAATCGAGACCGATGGAACGATCAAAGAAGCGCCGACGTATACAGTGTCGGTCCAGGTGCCGGGCGAGCAAGGCAAATTCAAGACGATCAAGTCCGTAAACGTAACCCCAGACAGCAGTTGGTTTCGAGCCGAACTCAGGGCCAAGACACCGACTGTGCGTTTGTCGCTGCCTTGATGATCTGTACGCCATGGGATGACCGCCCCCCGCAACGCCAGCGTCGCGGTGGCACTGACGAATCTGAACGTGTACTGTTTCGACATCACCGGAAGTCATTGCACCCCACCAATAGCCCAAAATGACCGGACCTTACAGGTTAATACTGGTTACCATTGCCGGCATGGCACTGGCCACGGACTTACTGTCGGCGACGGTTACCAACCTGCCCGCCGCGACGCCCGCGTGGCTGGCGGGCTACAAAATCCGCTATCCCTTGCACGTCGCCGGTGACCGGACCAAGGCCACGGCCCGCACAATTATGGCGCGTTTGCCGACCGGTGGCTGGGCCCGGGACGACGCCGCCGAGGTGACGGTGCAGACCGCCGCGGGCGAGATTCTGCCGGTCGCCGTCCTTTCACACGTGTCGAATGGCCACACGCTCATTCAGTTTCCGCGTCGGGGCAACGAGGCCTGGTACTGGGCGTACGCCGCTCACCCGAGCGCGACGGCGAAGCACATGCCGCCAGTCCACGAAGGGATGACCGTCGAGGTCCGTGAGTGGGCCGGCGACAACTTCGAAAGCTGGCCGGCAGTCCGCAACGGGCTGGAAAAGAGCAAGGTCATCGGCTGCCTCCCAGTCGCTGAGATTATTCAGAACGTCAACCCGGCTCGGCCCTCTGCCCCGTCTGGGCTCACCGTTTCTTATCGCGGCGTTCTGGAGATCAAGAAAACGGGCGTGTACCGCTTTTTCGTCAACAGTGAAGACGCGTCATTCCTCTTCATTGACGGCTTCAAAGTCTGTGAGCGTACCGGTTCCAATGTCCCCGTGACCGGTGAGGTATCCATGCAGTCGACGGGATCTAAGCTGAACCTGGCAGCCGGGCGACACCCCTTTGAGATCCACCAGGTAACCAGCGACAATCCCGGTGCTTCCGGCCGCTGCTACCTGCTATGGACCCAGCCCGACACACCAGCCTGGACATATCCTGCGCGGCACCATTACGTCGGCGCCGACTATGGCCGCACCGTGGCAATCGAAACTGCTCCGGGAGTCACGGGCGCCGGCTTTGTCGCCGGCCTGGACGAAACCCTGGTGACGCCGAGCGGCATGACGCTGAGTATCATGCAGTTCACTGCCCACGGCGTGAATCTGCCCACAGGTGCGGCGGCGGACCAACTGGTCTGGGATTTCGGTGACGGCACGGAGACGGCCAAAGGACGGAGCCCGACGCACATCTATTTTGATGACGGCGACTACACGGTCACCTTGAAATACGGTGACACCCTGCCGCCGTTTCGCCAGACGATACATGTCTGGCCGGCGCCCGGCAATACCAGCCCATTCTCGGCCGCCAAGGCGATCGACATCCTCGAGACGACCGATCTGGGGCAGTACAATGCCGAACGGGTCAATCAGCTGTTCGAGTTTCTGCAGCTGTGCGATCAGCCGAACCGCTGGACGCTGCTCGAGAAGCTGACGGACTTCCTGTTGCAGCAGCACGACCCGGACCTCCAATATCGTTCGCTCTTGTACACGGTGCATATCGAGGCGCTGGCCCAACTCGGCCGCGAGGCCGACGCCCTGGCTCTGATCGAGCGGGCCATGCCGGAGTTCGAGCGACTGCGGAACGCGCAAGTTTCACTGCAGCTGGCAGCGGCATGGGTTTATCACCGACAACTCAAAGAGGGAAAGAAGGCTGACGAATGCTATGAAAAGATTCTCGAGGACTATCGCGGTCTCGAGCACCCGTCGCTGCGATTGGCGGCAATTCGCTGGGGCGACCTGGCTGCCGAGGCCGGTGACCTTCCGGAGGCCGAAGCACGCTACCGCATCGCCGGTGAAGTAGGCGGCGGCGAGTTCGAGGTGACGTCGCAGGCGAAAGCAATCACCCGCGGTGCACTGCTGCGGATCGCCGAGCAGAAACTGCGCAGCGGCGACATCCGTGAGACCCGTTCACTACTGGACAAAATCGAGCTGCACTATCCCCAGCAGAAGCTGGGCGGGTTGTATCGGTTCCTGCGCGCCGAGACGGATCGGATTGCCGGCCGTTACGAAGCCTCGCTGCGCAGTTACGAAGTGCTTCTGCGGCTTACGCAGTGGGCCGATTTTCACGACAACGCCATGTTCGGGGTAGCAGACTGTTATTATCGGTTGCGTGATTATCAACGGTCCAGAGCCTGGCTGCGAAAGATCAAAGAGCTTTACCCCAAGTTCTACGAAGCCGAGAATTGCGGCGTCTTTGCAAACGTGGTCCGTGAAACACAGGAGCGCGTGCGGCGCGGCGCGGCAGATTTTACCGACGGATTCACCAGTTTCGAACCGCCGGACATTGTCGGGGAAACCAAGCAATACGGTGTGGCCCGGGGCCTTGGGCTCGACGGATCTCACGTCCTGCTGATAGACAGCCTCCCTGCTCACCGGGGTTCTCTGGACTACAGCTTGAATCTGCCGAACCTCAGCAGTGATGCCTGGTACTGGGTGGAGATGTGGTACAAGGCAACTCTGGATCACGTGCATCCGTCATCACCGCCGCATATTGTGACGAATATACTTGACAGTGCCGGTACCGTGCACACGCCTTCCAACAGCGAGAACAGGTTCGATTTCCTCGGTAATTTCGGGCTGTGGCACAAGTATGGGTACCTGCACAAAACACCAATGACCCAGGATGGCCGTTTCACTGCCAAGATCCACCACTTTACGGGTCTGATGGAGCTCGACGGTCTTTCTATCCGGCGGGTCAGCGACCAGCAATACGATGCCCTGTTTAACTTTATCGAGGGCCGGAGTGAAGACGGCACGAAGTGAAAAACCTCCCAAAAGTGGCACGTGACAACTGTTGCATTGTCCTGAACCAGGTTCGAAAATGAGATGAAGATACCCCTGATACTCTCTGTAGCGGTCGCCATGGCATTCGTGCCATCGGTAACGGGACAGAGCCGGCGCGTCAACTTCCCGCCGGCAAACAGTAAGCCGCCGCCGGCGATGAAGGCGCCACCGAAGACCCAGTCGAGCGGCGAAGACACGGGATTCATTCCCGGCTGGGGACCTGCCATGCGCAAAACGCAGGAGCGTTCACCGCCGCCGCCGACAAACCTAACGGTCATGTACAAGATCGAATACGGTACCTCACTGGAATATGTACACCCGGACGGCCGGGTCGAGATATTCGATCAATGGCGCAGCTACGCGAACGACGGGTCCAATATCATGGCCTCTGTCAATGCCAAGCTGAAGGACGGCAACAATTATCAATATGCCACCAAACCGCTGTCCAGCCCGGGCTTTGACCCGACCGACATCCCGTTGCTGTTTATGGCCGGCGACTATGATTTCGTGCTGCAGCCCGCAGAGGTCAGTAATCTGCGGACCTTCCTGGACGGCGGCGGCACAATCCTGTTCAACGCCGCCCGTGGCCGCGACGAGTTTTCCCGTGCGGTTGTTCGAGAGATGCGCAAGGTCTTCCCGAATAAAGCAATGATGCGGCTGTCGCTGGACCATCCGGTCTTCAATGCGCGGTTTCGGTTGCGCAAGGTCATGACCATGGTCAACGGCGTGCGATTCATGCGGCCGCCCGTCGTTTATGCCATGGACATCGGCACACGCAGCGCGGCGATCCTGGCCCCCGACGGCATGGGCGCGGCCTGGAGCAACTCATCATATCATGTGGGCGGTAAACACGTCATGGGCGAATCGGCCGTGCGACTCGGCGTCAATATCGTCGCCTATGTCCTTGCCAGCACCGAATACGGGCGTTTTCTGGCCCAGGATTTTCCGTTGTACGACGGCAGCACCGGCGAGGGGGATGCTGTCCGTTTCGCGCTGGCACGGTATCACGGCAGCTGGAGCATCAACCCGGCGATTCAAAACAGTGTCTTGCAGGCGCTTTCAGATAACACGGATATAGACGTCGATTATCAGCCGCAGGTCGTGTCACTCGATGATCCGAGAATCGCCGAGTATCCATTGGTGTTCATGACCGGGCATTATAATTTCCTGCTCAACAAGGCGGAGATCGAGAATCTCACCAGGTACCTGCGGCGCGGCGGTACGCTGGTCGCCAGTGCCGCGGCGGGATTGAAACCGTTCGATGCCGCCTTCCGTCGTGAGCTGGACAAAGCATTGCCGAAGAATCCGCTGATTAAATTGCCGCCAACACATCCGGTCTTTACCGGTGGCTGGAATCCAATCAACGCGATAACATATACACCGGCAGCTTTACGGGATCAACCGGACCTCGAGTTTCCGGAATTCTATGGTGCCTTCATCGACAACCGATTGGCAATTATTTACACCCCGTATGATCTTATGAGCGGCGTTAACCGGGAATCCAATGCCTACGCCAAGGGCGTGAGCAACGATGATGCCACACGCATCGTCATCAACCTCATCACCTATGCCTTGAGTAATTGACTGAGAGCCGGGTGTCAGGTTTCAGGTATCAGAAAATCAATCCGAATAACCACTGAAACCTGCGCTGACCGAACGCCCGCCCAATGGCGAAGCGACCAACGAAAACGTCAAACCTGAAGCTGAAGCGGATATGAGCGCACGACTTATAGTTCTACTCGACGGATCACCCACCCAGACCGTACCAATTGAAGCCGACAAGAAGCTGGTCATCGGCCGCGAAGAAACGGCCGACATTGTCATTTCGGATGACATGGTGTCGACCAAGCACGCCGAGGTCGAGCTCGACGGTGACCAGTTGCTCATCCGCGACCTCGGCAGCACCAATCATACATTCTATGACGGGGAACGTATCACCACGGCGACGATCAGCGACGGCGAGCGCTTCGTTGTCGGCCAGGTCGACGTACGCTTCGAGACTGATGAAGAAGAGGCGCTCGATATCGAAACCCAGATTGAGCAACTGCAGGCGGTCAGCGGACAGTTGCGAACCGAGTTCGCCAAGGTGATTGTCGGCCAGAAAGCGGTGCTCAATGAGTTGCTGATCACCGTGTTCGCCGGCGGCCACGCGCTGCTCGAAGGCGTACCGGGTCTGGCCAAGACGCTGATCATCAGCACCCTGTCACGGATGCTGTCACTCGACTTCAAGCGTATCCAGTTCACGCCGGATCTGATGCCCTCGGATATTACCGGGACAAATGTCATCGAAGAGGATCACACGACGGGCAAGCGCGTGACGGTTTTTGTGGCCGGCCCGGTTTTTACAAACATCGTGCTGGCTGACGAAATCAACCGCACACCGCCAAAGACCCAGGCGGCACTGCTGCAGGCGATGCAGGAACATGAGGTCAGCGCCGGCGGTAAGACGTATAAACTCGATGCACCGTTCTTCGTGCTGGCGACCCAGAACCCAATCGACCAGGAGGGCACCTACCCGCTACCGGAGGCGCAGAAGGACCGATTCCTGATGAACATCCTGATCGGCTATCCTGACCGCGACGAGGAAGAGGGGATTGTCGAGCATACAACCACCAACGAGTCAGTCGACATCGACTCGATCTGTGACGGGCGCGCTCTGATCAGGTTCCAGCGACTGATTCGCGACATCCCGGTCTCGAAGCATGTAACCGGCTACGCTGTTGACCTGGTGCGCGCCACCCGGCCAACGGAATCGGACGCGCTGGAATTTGTCAAGGAGCAGGTAAGCTGGGGTGCCGGGCCGCGCGCCAGTCAGGCCCTGATCCTCTGCGCCAAATGCCAGGTCGCTCTGGATGGGCGCATGAACGTGTCCACCGACGATGTGCGGCGTGTGGCGCTGCCGGTGATGCGGCACCGTATCCTTTGCAGCTTCCGCGCCGAAGCCGAAGGCATCACCACGGATGACATCGTCAGCCGGTTGATCGAGGAAATTCCCGAACGCGCCACCCAGTGAGGATGTCTCCTCCAAGCCTCTGGTGGCGGCGCCTCGGACCATCAGCAAGCGGGCTGCTGCAAAAACTGCACAGCGCCTGGACCGCAAAGCGCCAGGCCGCCGGCAGCCCAACTGTGGTGACCGGGTCTGATCCGCAGCACTACTTCGATCCCGACATCCTGGCCCGGGTCGGGTTCTCGCCCTTGCTTGCCCGGCTGGTCGTCGAAGGGTTTATCAGCGGGCTGCACAAGAGTCCGTTTCACGGCTTCTCCGTCGAGTTTGTCGATTACCGCGAATACGTCCCCGGCGACGACCTCAAGAACATCGACTGGCCGCTGTTCGCCCGCACCGACCACTATTACATCAAGCGATTCGAAGACGAGACCAACCTGCGCTGCACGATTCTGCTCGACAACTCCGCGTCGATGGCGTTCGGCACCGGCGCCCTGACGAAGTGGGATTACAGTTGCTTCCTCGCCAGTTGTCTGGCATATCTGATGCTGAAGCAGCAGGATGCCGTCGGGCTGTCACTGTTCGGCGATACTGCCGGCGCACTCGTGCGCCCGCGGGCGCAACGGACACACCTGCAGCAGTTGATGAAGGTCATGATGGATCACGCGCCGACCGGCGGCACCAATATTGCCGCCAGCCTCGAGTCCGCCATTCACAAGCTCAAACGGCGCGGCCAGGTCGTGGTCATCAGTGACCTGATCGATGACCCTGAGGAGACCCTCAAGGCGCTTCGTCTCCTGGCCAGCAATCGCCATGATGTGATTGTCTTTCAGATTCAGGATCCCGCCGAGCTCGAGTTTTCGTTTCAGGGCGCGACGCTGTTTCGGGACATGGAAACCGACGAAGAACTCGAGATCGATCCGTCGACGGTGCGCACCGCTTACCTCGCGCGCATGCAGGAAGTCAGCGAATTCTACCGCGCCGGCCTGGCCGAGGTGGAGATCGATCACCACCTGATCAATACCCGCCAGCCTTATCATGAGGCGTTGTCGATCTATCTCGACGGGCGGAGCAAGGTGCACCGGCGATGATCAACTTCCTAGCGCCTGCTGCTCTGTTCGGTCTGGCATTGCTCGCCATTCCGCTGGCAATCCACCTTTTTCAACCACGCAAGGTGAGACATACGCCGTTCAGCTCCCTGCGCTGGCTCTTCCAGACCGAACAGCGGTTGGCACGGCGGATCAAGTGGCACCAGATCCTGTTGTTGCTGATTCGCGCCGCTTTCGTCACGGTGATCGTGCTGGCGCTAGCCCGGCCGCAATACTACGGCGGCGGCAAAGCGGAAGTCGTCGAGCGCTTCATCGTGCTGGACACCAGTCGCAGTATGGCATACCGCACCGCGGATCAAAAGACGCCGTTGGAGACTGGTCGGGAAGTCGTCAGCGAACTGATCATGCGCAGCCGCGCCGGTGACCGGACAGCTGTGCTTCTGACGAATTCGCGCACGCAGATTCTCACATCGTTGACCGATGACCTGGAGTCCGCGTTGCCGGCCGTCGAGCGGGCTGCAACGGGCATTGCCGGTACGGATCTGAACACTGCATTGGCAACCGTGCAGTCGATGCTGCCGCAGTGCCGAGAGGACGCCAGGATCAAGTTGTACTTCGTTACCGACAACCATCAGCAGTCGTGGTCGCCTGCCGAGGTGCAGGCGTTCGTTACAGACGCCAAGCGCCCCGTGCAGGTCCAGATCATACAAGTGGGCGTGATGTCTCCGAGGAATGCCTGGATTGCCGACGCGCAGGTGAGACCCGGCGGAGCAGAAGGACAAACCACCGTAGTGGTAGACATTGCGTGCAGCGGTGAAAGCGACCAGCGGCGGCAGCTCCACATTGGCGACTCGTCAGAGCCGGTCGATCTGAAACCCGGCGGCAGCCGGCGCGTGACGTTCTCGATTCCGTCCATCGACGATCCAAAGAACGAGATCATAGAGATCCGGCTTGAACCGCCCGACAGCCTGCCGGAAGACGACGTTATGTATGTTGATCTGTCATCGGGCGGCGGTTTGCGTGTGCTGCTGGTAGAGCAGGCAACGTCCCGTGTCCCTTCGCTGCGGCCGGGTTTTCACGTGAATGTTGCCATGAAGGCCCTGTCCCGCCGCACCGGCAATATCAGTGTCACAATGAAATCTCCGGGCAACCTGATTCCCGCAGACATCCTCGATGCGGAGGTGATCATCCTTGCCGATGTCGCCAGCCTGACGGACGCAACGCTGTCGGCGCTCGAGGCTCGGGTCAAGGCGGGTGCCGGCCTGGCCGTTTTCCTCGGACCATCGGTGAACCGGGA